>NZ_CP145905.1:1817500-1997500 GCF_036894955.1 Paenibacillus sp. KS-LC4
TGCAGCGCTGGCGGGCACTCTTCGCCATTCAACCATGAAGCTTACGCGACTCGCGTAAGCTTTGCCATGCGAGAATACGATCAGTGCTTGCTGGGCGCATGCTGCCCCGTAATATTTTTTAGGAGGAAAGCTGAATGTATGACGTAATGGTTTTGCTGCATTTATTAGGTGCAGGGGGAATGGGTTTTTATATTGTGCTTCCCATTATGATTGGCCGCGCATCGAAGCTTGCGGGAGCGGGACAGGAAGGTTTGGCTGATGGCCTGCTTTCGGCCAATCGGATCGCGCAATATTTTCTCATTATTCAGCTGCTGACTGGCGGCTACATGATGTCGAAAGGCGATTATGCGGTTATTTGGATGATTATTGTTACGCTTTTGTTTTTGGGGATTGCCGCACTAGGCGGTATTATTACAAAGCCGCTGAAGCGAATTGTTTCCTCTATTCGTGAAGGTCAAAGCGCTTCTGCACATATCAGCAAAGCTCGCATCTTGAGCCTTATCGTACTGGTGCTGTATGTAGTTGTGATTTATTTTATGCGTTATCCAATTATGGCTACTGCGTAACAAGCGGCAAGTGAACACAAGGGTTGTTTGATCATGGAAGGAAAGTAAGCTCAAATCAACGTTGCAGGGGGCGGAGAATGTGGGACAAGCATCACCAGACATCATTACATTCGGAGAATCAATGGCGCTATTTATGCCGCAGGAGCATAAGGCGATTGAAAGAGCGACTACACTAGAGCAGGGCTTCGGAGGTGCGGAAAGCAATGTCGCCATTGGTCTTTCACGCTTAGGCAGCTCGGTAGGCTGGTTCGGCGCACTTGGTAATGATCCTTTCGGTCGGATTATATTGAAAACGCTTCGCGGTGAAGGAGTAGATGTAACCCGCGTTAGACTGAGTGATGAAGCACCGACAGGTATGATGTTCCGCGAGACGGTAGCTGGCCGTATGGCGGTGCATTATTACCGTAAGCATTCCGCTGCCAGCCGAATGGAGCCTGAGCATCTGGATGAGGCGTATATTCAGGGAGCGAAGCTGCTGCATGTAACAGGAATTACAGCGGCGCTTAGCGATAGCTGCCGCCGGACAGTACGCAGAGCCATTGACATTGCTAAGGATGCGGGTGTCAAAGTAAGCTTTGATCCCAATTTGCGTCTGAAGCTTTGGTCAATTGAGGAAGCGCGGGAAGTGCTGCTGCCATTTGCTGCGGATGCGGATTATTTTTTGCCGGGCTGGGATGAGCTGATGCTGCTGTACAGCACAAACAGCTATGAAGTGGTAAAGCAAAAGCTGCTTGAGCTGGACGCGGTAACGATTATTAAAGGCAAAGATGACGCGACAATTGTGCTGGAGGGCAGCGAGGAGACAGCTGTTCCTTTCTATAAGGCGGAGAAGGTCATTGATACAGTCGGAGCAGGCGATGGTTTTTGCGCAGGCTTTTTGGCTGGCATTATGAAGGGAATGACGCCTGTTGAAGCGGTAAAGCTTGCCAGCATCAATGGCTCACTCGTCGTTCAAATGCGCGGAGATTGGGAGGCGCTTCCAGAATGGAGCGTTGTTGAGCAGCGTATGAGCGATAAAGCGTGGGTGGAGCGTTAATTATGGCAGAACCGAATGTTCCGTCGTCTAAAGGACAGCGCCGCCGCGAGGCAATTTTACAATTGCTTAAGCAGCAGGGGCGCGTTACAATTTCCGAGATAGTGGAGCAATTCGATTGTTCGGAGGCGACCGCAAGAAGAGACTTAGAGCAAATGGAGGCCAGCTATCCGATCATACGTACGATTGGCGGGGCGATGTATGACGGGCTCAGCGTCGTTCGTGATATGGGTTTTTCGGAAAAGCAGGATATTTCGTTCCTCGAAAAAGAAAGAATTGCCGCGAAGGCGATATCGCTTATTCAGGAGGGAGATGTTATTGGCCTGTCCGGAGGCACGACCAATTATTTGATCGCTAAGCAGCTTAAGCTCAGAAGCGGTATTACCGTCGTGACGAATGCGGTCAATATTGCGATGGAGCTGGCGGGAAGCCCCATACAGGTCGTTGTAACGGGCGGCATTATGCGCCATAACAGCTTTGAGCTTTGCGGGCCGCTGGGGGAAGGCATGGTCGAGCATTTGAATATTGGAAAAATGTTCATTGGTGTCGATGGCGTTTCGGCAGGCGGGGGCATTACAACGTATTCAGAACAGGAAGCACAAATTGCCAAAGCATTAATCAGACGCTCGACCCAGACATATGCCGTATTCGATCAAACGAAGGTTGGCAAAATGTCACTTTTCTCGATTTCGCCGCTTGCAGCGTTGCAGGCTTTTATTACAGACCAGCCGATTGAAGGCGAGCTTAAATCAGCGGCGCAGCAGCTAAATATTGACATCTATGTAGCAGATACGAACGGTTAGCAGGGAAGGCAATGGGAGCTTGAAAGGAGGCTCCTGCTGCCTTCTTTTGCATGAATTAGCCTGCATCATGTAAGGGCCGCAATGTAACGATTAGCTTTCGTTTAGTATTGACAATAAATAAACGATCGTTTATTGTTGACGCATGAGACTAAGAGATGAAAATAAAGTCGAAGATATTTTTGAAGCTACCATTCAGTTGATCAATGAAATTGGCATTTCGGAAACGTCGATTTCTAAAATCGCCAAGCGGGCGAATGTGTCTGCGGCTACGATTTACATTTATTTTGAGAATAAGGAGGATATGCTCGGCAAGACGTATTTAAAAGCGAAGAAAATAATGAGCGATAAGCTGTTTAATGGGGTCGACCATTCCGCGCCAATTCAGCAGCGTTTTGATCTGTACATTCGCAATTTTATCCAGTTCGTACAGGAGCACAAATCCTATTTTTTGTTTATGGAACAAATCTCGAACTCCCCATTGCTGCAAAATTGGTGTCTGGAAGAAACTGCGGCGCTTTATTTACCTATATATGATTTTTTTGAGAGTGGCAAGCAGCAGCAGCTGTTCAAGGATGTAGATAATGATATGCTTATTACGTACTCTATTTTGCCGATAGCCGAACTGGTTAAAGAACAGTTTAAAGGGGCTTTTGAGTTTACGCCTGAAAAGCTGGATATAGCGATTAAAATGAGCTGGGACGCTATAAAGAAATAAGTTATGTGGATACAATATAATTGATTATTCACTTATTATATGAGAAGCTGTGGAAATCGTTTTTAGACCGGGAAATCCACGTCCAAAGACGATTTCCGCTGCTCCTGTGCGGTATTTAAAGCTCGGCTCCCTTTATTGAAGGGAGTCGAGCTTTATTTTACGCCGCGCAGGCAGCTTCGATTGCATTAGATACATACCGTAGCTCTGCAACAATATAAAGCAAGGGAGCAAATCAAGCCGATATCTTGCCTGTATTTCGATCCATAGCTGCACGAACGCATAGCCCAGCAGCAAAATCAGAAACAGCATATAGCTAGCTTTCTGCTGTAGCGCGAACCGGCTGCGCCATAAGCTGTACAGCGAATATACGCCAGCGGCGCTCATAGCCGTGAAGAGGAAACGCTCCGCTATTTTAAGGGCAGCGGCAAGCTCCAGACGGTTCATATCCTTCAAGCTCCACATGACCGCCGAATCCTCTTCACCCCAAAAAACCGTGAGCTTGCGTGCGAACAAGGAGGCTACGGCGATTGGATCACTGAGACGCTCCTTAATTAATGCCAGCTCTGCTGCATCGCGCTCCTCGCCAAGCTTAAATTGCAGCACATATTTGCCATCCTCAAGTGACCATCTGCCATCGGTTTCCGCATTCAGCCCTACGACGAATTTCCAGTATGGCTCCCGGTTAGAAAGTGGGTATTGCGAAGCACCGCTCTGCACGAGGGCAAAGCTGGCCAAAGATTGCACCATATAAAAGATAAGGAGTACCCCGGCAGCGCGGACAAGTATTCCCGTAGAGAGCTTGCCTATCGGCAGCTCGGCAGTTCTGCACTCGTCCGATTTAGCTTTAAATAAGCGAAATAACAGTAAAAAGGCAATAAAGCCAGCTATATATACGAGGCTGAGCGGCCTCATGAGGTTCGCAAGTCCGAAGGCAAGGCCGATTAGCAGCCAGCCATAGCTCTTTTCGAAGCGTTTATTTATAATGAGCAGGCAGCCAAGTGTGAAAAAAAAAGTCGACCAATGCTGATTCGTCAACACCGAGCACATGATGATAGTAGGAATATATAAGGCATAAAGCATTCCTGCAATTCGCGCCGTATGCTCATTAAACAGCTCTAGCGCAGCGTAATAAATGAGCAGCACGGTTGCAGTACTGAATAGTACATTTACTAGCTTAAGCATGAACAGTGCAGCTTCGCCAAATAGCTTGATCATGCCCGCCTCATACATCGTAAAGCCAAACTGATATACCCAACTTAGGAAATATTCATCCTGATTAAATGAAAAATCGCCTGCTGCTGCGAGCTGGGCAGCATGATACATAAACAGGAAATCGGAATCGGGAGGCGTATCGATCCAAAGAATCCAGCCAAGCCGAGTTAGCAGGCTGACCGCCATAAGTGCAAGCAAATAGCCTTTAGCCGATAGCCTCCGTCCAAGCAGCCAAGAGGCGGCAAGTATGAGGCTAAGCGTAACTAAAATGCCGCCAGCGGCGAGCAAGGGGTTTTGGAGCAGCTGCGAGGTATTCATAAAGGAAGCAGTGAAAACGACAACGAAAAACAAGCCTCCTATTAAGGTGAGTGTTTGAGCAGATAAAGAGCGAATGGATTGGAATAAGTTGAATAAGCGCATAGTTTCTCCTTTCTTTTAGCGGACTGACTTCTCCAAGTTTATCCCAAAAAGGGGGAAAGAGGCCAGCTGCGAGCCGGAATCGGCTAAACCAACGGAAAAAAAGCATCAGTAATAGGCGAGGCCTGTTACTATGTCGTATATTTCAAACGAATAAAGCCGCCCCTGCTGTTAGGCAAGAGCGGCTTTCATCCGTTCAGGGTATAGTTTATTCGTCGGAAGCATGGAACACAAGCTTGCCGCCTACCCAGGTGCGGCTCACAGCGGTGAAATCAGCATCCGTCAGGATGATATCTGCTTGCTTGCCGCAAGCGATGGAGCCCGTATGCTCATAGATGCCAAGCTGCTTAGCCGCATTGCCGCTCGCACAGCGACTGACCTCAGCGACAGACAGCTCCGTGTTCGCCAGCATGTAACGGAAGGCGCTCAGCATTGTCAGACTGCTGCCTGCGAGACTGTCGCTGCCCTGCAGGCGGGCAACCTGATCCTTCATCTCGACGGCCAAGCCGCCGAGCGAGTAGTTTCCGTCGGGCATGCCCGCTGCCGACATGGCATCGGTAATGAGAATGAGCTTATCTGCCGCTTTGGCAGCAGCAAGCAGCCGGATTGCTCCCGGATGAACATGATGGCCATCGGCGATAAGCTCAGCATAAATCCGTGGATCGCTGAGAACAGCGCCGACGGTTCCCGGTTCCCTGTGATGCAGCGGACGCATCGCATTATACGTATGGACAGCGTGGGACAGCCCGGCGTCTGCTGCGGCTTCCATATCCGCGTAGGTGGCATCTGTGTGGCCGCAAGCGGCAATGATGTTATTTTCAGCAAGCCAGGCAATGAGGGGAAGAGAGCCTTCCCGCTCAGGGGCAAGCGTCAATATTTGAATCAAATCGGGAAACGCCGCAGTCCATGCTTCCAGCCAGTCAAGCCGCGGAGGCGAGAGGTAAGCGGGATTTTGCGCGCCGATCCATTTTTCATTTAGAAAAGGTCCTTCTAAATGGACGCCAAGCAGTGCTGCATAGGGCATGTCCCCGTTTCTGTACTCCGCTGCTGCTTGCAAAACAGCCTCGAGCGCTGCTTTAGGCGCTGTCATCGTAGTCGCAAGCATGCCAGTTGTGCCTTGGGAGGCGTGAAAACGGGTAATCGTGTCGTAGCTGCTGCGGCTGGCATCCATAAAGTCAGCGCCAAAGCCGCCATGCACATGGACGTCGATAAAGCCCGGCAATAAATAACCGCCGGCTCCATCTATAATTGGCAGCGTCAGCTCATCAGCGCTAAGAACAGCATCTTTTTCCAGCAGCTGGTGAATGAGGCCATTTTTAATAACGGCGCTGCCGAGCATAACGCGGTCTTCCAATACAATATGGACGTGATGGATCACCCATGAGGCGGGCGAGTTAAGCATATGATTCCAGCTTCCTTCCGGCTTCGCGGTCGAGCAGCACGATAACCCGGGGATGCGTCTGGAGCAGCGAAGCCGGCACAGCGGTTGTAATAGGGCCGGTTAATGCTTGCTTCACGATCTCCGCTTTATCTGCGCCGCGAACCACGAGTATTATGGTATGTGCTTTCAGGATGGAGCCAACACCCATCGTTAGCGCCATCTTCGGAACCTCTGAGGCCGATTCAAAAAAACGGGCATTTGCCTCCAGCGTTTCCGCCTTCAATTGAACGGCATGAGTGCCTGCGGATAGCTCGGTATCAGGCTCATTAAAGCCGATATGTCCATTATGCCCGAGCCCGAGCAGCTGAATATCAATCGGGTTTTGCTCCAGCAGCTGGTCATAACGGCCGCATTCGGCTTGTAAATCTCCAGCCAGCCCATTGGGCAAATGATAATGATCATCTGTAATATCAATATGGGAAAATAAATGCTGCTTCATATAATAAGCATAGCTTTGCTCATGCTCAGGAGGCAGGCCGACATATTCGTCCAAATTGACGGTAGTCGTCTTGGCGAAGGATACCTCCTTGCTGCGATAGGCTTCTATTATTTTGGCATAAATGCCGAGAGGTGTCGAGCCTGTAGCAAGCCCTAGCACGGCATCCGGCTTCTCCTGAATTTTATTAATAATGGCTTGGGCTGCATAAGCGTCAAGCAGCTCCCAGTCGTTAAAGTGAATGATTTGCATGATGAAGCGCCTCCTTCAGGTTATGATTATATTTTAAACCAAAACTATCTTTTTAACAATAATTTTGATTGTAAAATTCATATTAATGAATTTTACAATCAATTTAACATGGACTTACAGCATATGTTATGATGGACGGATAGAATATTCGCAGGAGGTAAGGGCAATGACGATAACGCAGCATACGGAGGCGGAGGAAGCGGAGAAAACCGCGAAGCGCAAAAATGAGCATATTCGTATTTGCTTGCAGGAGGAAGTGAACGGCCAGCATATCGATACAGGGCTTGATCGGTTGCGGTTCCGTCATAATGCGCTGCCTGAGCTGTCATTTGAGGAAATTGAGCTTAAGACGGAGTGGTTTAAGTTGCCGATGAAAGCGCCGCTGCTCGTCAGCTCCATGACCGGAGGCACCTCGGAGGCTGGGGCTATCAACCGCCGGCTGGCGGAGGCTGCCGAGGCGCGGGGCTGGGCGATTGGACTCGGCTCCATGCGGGCAGCTATTGAGCGCGAGGACCTGGCGTCCTCCTTCCATGTCAGAATGGAGGCGCCCTCAGTACCGGTCATTGCCAATTTGGGAGCAGTACAGCTGAATTACGGCTTCGGTACGGATGATTGTCTGCGTGCGGTTGACATTGCAGAGGCGAATGCCCTCGTGCTTCACGTCAACAGCATGCAGGAGGTTTTTCAGCCGGAAGGCAATACGGACTTCCGCGGCTTGCTGGCGCGAATCGAGCAAGTATGCCGTGCGCTCCCTGTGCCAGTCGGCGTGAAGGAGGTAGGCTGGGGCATTGATGCTAGCACAGCCGCAATGCTTGCGAATGCAGGTATTTCCTTTATAGATGCCGCAGGAGCTGGAGGCACATCCTGGAGCCAGGTTGAGAAATACCGGGCGGGGGATGGACTGCGCCGGCAAGCCGCGGAGGCGTTCGCGGATTGGGGCATTCCGACAGCGGAAAGCGTTAGCGCCATTCGCCATACATTGCCGCATATGAACGTCATTGCAAGCGGCGGCTTAAGGCATGGTGTTGATGCAGCTAAAGCGATTGCGCTTGGTGCGAATCTCGCTGGTTTTGGGCGTGTCTTATTGCCGCAGGCGGTGCATGGGACAAACGACCTGTCGATTCGCCAGCTTACCCAGCAGTTTGAGCGCATTGAGTTTGAGCTGAAGGCGGCAATGTTCGGCATTGGCGTCCGCACAATTGAGCAGCTTCGCCAGACTGATCGGCTAGCTTCGAAAGCCGACTAATGATGAATTAGCCCACGCGGCAAATGAAGGGACCGCAGCCTACTTAACTAGGCCGGTCCCTTCAATTTTGATTCGGGCCTTGACGGCGAATTGCAGCGTCGGGTAAATATTTTGCCATTGCTGCCAGGCTGCCTCGCCGGCATGGGTTGCCCGGTAGCGCAGGCCAAAGCCAAAGGGATCTACGCCAGCCTGTTGTATTTTTTTTAGCAGCTTCTCCGTCGTTTTAGAGTAATCTGCACTTAGTTTTTTTTCCACGGGCCCCCAGCTTTGCTCAAATAGATTGGGAGGCGCTTCCTCCATAAGCGCTTTAATGTGAACATCCATGTTTAATTGAAGCTTTCCGTTTTTTTCTCTGAAGTAAAAGCGGCTCTTAATTCTGCTGATAGCCCCCACAAGCCGATTACTGGAGAAGCTTCCCTGAATGGAGGATTTCTCAAAGTTTTGGGCCAACTGATTAAAGAGCTGTGATTCCTCTGGCTTCAGGACGAGCTTAATTTTCGTTTTATCCAGCAGCGCGGTACGGTTAATAATATAGCCGCTGTTGCCCTCGCCCCGAATAATCGGAATAACAGGATCGAGACCTCGTTCCATAACCCGTCTGGATAGATCGGAAAGCGATTCTACATAGGTATAGGGATTATCCGTCCCATCTGCTCCGAAGCTTAGAAATAGCGCATTTCCCGGATAGCGCTCTGCCGTAGGGTTTATTTGCAAAATCGTCCGCGCATCCGGCGAGCCAATCGCCAAATTCGCAATACTTTGTATATCTCGCCTTCTTTTCATCCAATCCAGCATGGGAGAATAATCCTTCCAGGCAACGCGCTCGCCAATGAGGAAAATTTTGCAATGACCAAAGTCCAGCTCCTTGTCCACATGGGCTTTCAGCATACGCACACCTTCGGCGATGCTTGAAGCTTCAATGGTTTCGACCTGCGCTTTGCCAGCGCCAGGCTCGATTTTAGGTGAGGCGATGGCGAGGCGCAGTGTAATGAGATAAGGGTTTTGTTTTTTGCCGCTGAAATCGATACCCATCGCCACGATAAAATAACGTTTGTCAATATCCTTAAAACCGCAGCCGCTAGAGGCTGTACAGACCAATAGCAAGCACAAAGCTAGCAGTGTGAGCTTGAACCAGCGCATATTCATGCGGAAGTACGCTCCTTTCGGCTAAGCATGAATACAGAAATAACGATGGCTATATATGAAAACAGCATCGCGATAAGCCAATAACGCGTAAATATAAACTCCATGCGTTCATTGCCGAAAAATAAATAAAATACGGCAGCTATAGCAAACACGCCGCAAATCATATAGTTGATAAACGGCGTTTCCTCGAAGTCGGTTGCCATTTTCAGCTTGGGAAAGCAGCTTTTAATAAATTCCATCGCTTGATGCCAGCAACTCATCGTATAAATGAGCGATAGATTCAAGTAAATAATCAGAAATAGAAACAATACGCGTTCGATGAAGCCGTATTGCAGTGTAATCGCATCGGCAGTCATGCTCCAGACATAGAGATATTCACTTACTGCCTCTGTACCATGAAACCCAATAGGCACGAAGAAGGAAATGCTCAAAATAATCATGCCCAAAATGGGAACAAGCCAGCGGTACGTATAGCTGAAATTCGGAGGCAGCAGGCGGTTGAAAATAGATAGATTGAAAAAACCGGTGAATACAAATACTCCGGCTGCTATAGAACCAAGCTCTGGACGCACCATAACAAAATTGGCAACGGTATGGATGGCATCCCAATTTAGCTGCGGGTGTTTCACCATTTTGAACAGCACGAAAAAAATAATCGGCGCATTGAGCAGCAGCCCAACCTCAATAATATGCTGGACGGATAACGTCGAGCGCGAAGCCGCGTAGCCGCAGGCAATAACGAGCAGGCATAAAATGGCCAGCGGATTTAGCTCCGGATTGAAGAAGCGGTTAATCATGAGCGCGAAGGCGGCCACGACAATAGTAGAAGAAATGAAGCTGATAATCGCTACATAAATCATAATGGGCGAGACAAGCCAACGCGGCCAAGAGGCGCGTAAAATTTCAGGCAGCCCCATGCCCGGAAAATGAGATAGCGCAGCTGTGTAGACATAGGTCAGCAAAGTTCCGATGACTCCGGAAATCAGCATCGAAGAGACAGCGCCGGTGTAGCGGTGTTCGATCAAAATATGTGGAACATACAGCATCAGGTTAACGAAGCTGGTCAGAAAAAAGTTGTAAAAGAAGTAGCGTGTCATTCCACCTTCACCTGCCCAATGTCCCCCGACTGCGGTTTTCTGCCTGCAAACATGCGAAAATAAGGCTTGCCAAAGCTGCGCAAATTGCATAAATACACTACATACATGAAAGCACCTACCGTAACGCCGGTAATACCGAAAAAGATGGCCATCACAATAAGCGGGTATTTCAAAAAGCGTATTGCAAATGACAAGGAATTAACGGGAACGACAAAATTGGAAATAGCGACAACAGAGGTCACGATAATCATAATGCTGCTAACGAGACCGGCTTGCTGGGCAGCTTGCCCCAAAATAAGACCGCCGACAGTCGTAGCGGTTGAGCCAATATAGCGGGGCAGTCTAATGCTAGCCTCGATTAAAGCTTCGATCATAAATAGCATGACCATTACCTCTATGAAGGACGGATAGGGAACAGCCGAGCGGCTTCCTGCGATGGAGAGTGCCAGCTGTACCCGGAACAGCTCTGGATTGTAAGAAATAATAGATACATAAAGAGCTGGCAGCGTGATAGTCAATACAACCGCGACATACCGCAGTAAAATAAGCGTGCGGGTCATCCAAAAGGCTTCATAGTTATCCTCTACCGCATGCATAAAATCGAAAAAGGTGACGGGAAGCACTAAAGCGAACATATTTCCTTTTACGAGTATAGCGATTTTACCATTGGAGATAGCAGTCGTAATGCGGTCTGGGCGCTCAGTAATCAGGACGGTAGGGAACAGATGCCACTGCTTTCCAGTTAAAATCGTTTCTAGCTCGCCTGCTGCCTGCAGCATTTCGGTTTGAGCCTTCGTCAGTCTTAGCCTTAACTGATTTAAAACAGTCGGATCGACGCGGCGCTGGTCAAACAGCACAATAATTTCCGTCTTCGACAGCGAGCCTACGGTGTGCTCCTCTACGCATAGCTCAGGGGAGTGGTACATGCTGCGGATGAGGTTGAGCGACTTTTTTAAATCTTCGTTCAATGCTAGCTGAGGTCCTTGAATCGCACTTTCCACTTGGGTTTGGGTGCTTTCATTACTAATAATTTTCGCTGTATAAAGCGAGTAAACCATACCTTGCGCTTCGATTAAGATATTACCCTTAAGCAGCAAATCGGTCCATGTAGCTGGATCATCAACGACTAGATAATCGCTAATTGTACGCAGCTGCTTAACGTAGGGAACCTCTTCCTTCATAAACGGAACGATTACATAATTGCTGATCATTTGCTCGTCGCAAAGAGAGGAAATATAGGCAATTTCAATACTCGATTCATCATTTTTGAGTTGTTGCATCTTCAAGTCATCCGATTGGGCAAACAGCAGGCGAATGTGTTCGATCACAGGGCGCCCCTCCTTCCAGCTTGTCGTTCACTGGCTTAAGGTGCGTCAGGCGGCCAGTAATTATACCCATTGGAGTGAAACATTACAGGGTATCCTTTTGCCTAAGCAGCATAAAGTGCAGTACAATGAAGGGATGAGAAAAGAATTGCTAGGGTAGAGGAGAATACATATGTCCAACTGGTTCGAGCAGAGTTTCGGAAATGATTATATGGTTGTTTATAAGCATCGGGATTGGGATAATGCCTATAAGGAAGTGCAATTGATGGCGCAGTGGCTCCAGCTGCCGGCTAAAGCAAAAGTGCTGGATATTGGCTGCGGCATGGGGCGTCATGCTTTGGCACTTGCGGATTTCGGCTACGAGGTCACAGGGATGGATTTATCAGAGCCGCTGCTTAGCGAAGCAAGAAAGCATGATACGTTGCAGCGCGTAACTTGGGTGCAGGGCGACATGCGTCAGCTCCCTTTCGAATCGGGGACGTTTGAGGGGACGGTTAATTTATTTACGTCGTTTGGCTATTTTGCAGATGAACAAGAGAACGTGCAGGTGTTGCGAGAAATTCGCCGCATGCTGAAGCCAAACGCGCCATTTTTAATTGATTTTCTAAATCCGGCTTATGTCGAGCGCAATCTCGTTGCAGCATCGGAGCGCAAAGATGCAGAGACAGGCTGGGTCATTCGCGAGCGGCGTAAAATTGAGGATGGCTGGGTCAAAAAGCATATCGAAATTGCTGTAAGCAGCAATGAGGCGGACAATCGCCATTATGATGAGCAGGTTCGCCTGTATTCGCTCACATGGTTTGAGCAGGCTTTCGCCGACGCAGGCCTTGTGCTGGAGAAAACGTTCGGCAATGTCGATGGCTCAGCCTTTGATGAGTTGAACTCCCCGCGTCTCATTATGCTTGGAAGGGCTCTTGCGTAATGGCGGCTCAAGCGGTGCAATGGGAGCATGGACTGCTGCAAGTAAAGCTTCCGCTGCCCTTTGCACTAAAAACGATGAACAGCTACGTATTTACTGAGCCTGCGGGAGGTTACACGCTTATCGATCCCGGTCTGCGAACGGAGGAGACGCTCACAGCATGGGAAGAGGTGTTTGCGGACCATTCATTTGCGCCGGAGCAAATTTCGCGCATCGTTCTCACGCATCATCATCCCGATCATTACGGCTTGGCGGGTTATTTTGCCGAGCTAAGCGGTGCGCCAGTATTGATGTCAAGGCGCGCCCATAACTATGCCAAACGGTTATGGGGAGAGGGCAGCACGATGACAGAGGAGTTTGCTGATTTATTTGCGTTGCATGGCATGCCGCAGCATCATATAGATGAAATTAAAAGCAACTTTAGCAGCTTTCATGACAAGGTTTCGCCGCAGCCGAAGCAAGAGCAAATCATTTATATTGAGGCTGGAGAGACGCTGGAGCTTGGCGGTTCACAGTGGGAGCTGCTAGATGCGCCAGGACATGCCTATGGCCAGCTCTGCTTTTATGAAACAAATAAACAATGGATCATTTGTGGCGACCAGGTTCTGCCGCGCATAACCCCCAATATTAGCATCATGCCAGGTGAGGGGATAAATCCGCTTGGCGATTTTCTGGCAAGTCTGGACCGTCTAAGCGAATACAAGGTGAAGCGCGCTTTTCCCGGTCATTATGATTCATTCACTACGTTTACCAGTCGGATCGCCGAAATCAAGCAGCATCATATGCAGCGGCTGGAGCAAATGCAAATGATGCTGCAGGAGCCGCTCACGGGCTTTGAGGTATGTGAACGATCTTTCGGTGCACGGGTAAAGCAAAGCCCGCATCAGCACCGCTTTGCAATGGCCGAGACACTTGCCCATTTGTATGAGCTGGAACTGTCAGGCAGCATATCGCGAACGGAGCGTGCGGGCATCATTTATTTTTTCAAATGATAGGGAACGGTCGTTACGACGACGTTTTTGCGGTGCAGCAGCAGGGCGCGAATCATAAAGCTAGTTTGGTTGTGTAAAATATTATGCCAGCCGCGTTTCGGAATAAATTGCGGAATAATGACCGTCACGCGGTAGCTCGACTGGCTTGCCTTGCGTTCCACCGTATCAATAAATTTCAGCAGCGGCTGCATGACGGAACGATATGGCGAATGCAGCACAACTAGCCGTATGTCCGGCTGCCACTCCTTCCATTTTTTCTCGAACGCCTCGCCTTCCTCTCGCTCAAACGGCACATAAACCGCAATAATTTGATTCACTGACAATGACTTCGCATAGGCAATGGAATTATCAACGACATGTGTCATGCCGGCTACAGGCAAAATCAATACATTGCCATCAATAACCATGGCAGGCTCGCAGGTTGTGAGCCGCAGTTGCTCGCCGACGGCGTTATAGTGCCTTTTAATACGATGAAATATAAAAATAATAATCGGGAGAAACACGAGCACAGGCCATACTTGAGCGAACTTGGTCAAGAAGAACATCATCGTCACAATAAAACTAATGAGCGCTCCTGCCGAATTAATAAGCAGCTTCAAGGCCCAGCCCTTCGGCTTCTGGCGTACCCATTTTACGATCATTCCCGTCTGGGAGAGCGTAAATGGAATGAACACACCGACTGCATAAAGCGGAATTAAATGCTCGGTCTGACCGCCAAAGGCAATAATTAATAGGATGGACAGCACGCCAAGGCTGATAATGCCGTTGGAATAGCCAAGGCGGTCGCCTCTGACTGTAAACATCCGCGGAATAAACTTGTCTTTTGCTAAATTCACTGCCAGCAGCGGGAAGGCCGAATAGCCAGTGTTGGCTGCCAAAATTAAAATCAGCGCGGTTGTACCCTGAATGAAGAAATACATAAAATGCCGTCCAAAAGTATGCTCAGCAATTTGAGAAACAACCGTTACTTCTGCCGCCGGTTTAATGCCGTAAAAATAAGCAAGAAACACAATGCCAGAGAAGAGAATCGCCAGCAAAATACCCATTAATGCAAGCGTCTTTGCAGCATTGCGGGGAGCCGGGTCGCGAAAGTTCGGTATCGCATTGGAAATGGCCTCTACCCCTGTAAGCGCGGAGCTGCCGGAAGCAAAGGCACGCAGCAGCAGGAACAAGCTAACGCCTGCTACTGGCGTGCCAATCGGCGTATGCAGCTCAGGCGGTACTTGGCCAGTGACAATGTTGTAAATACCTGCGCCAATTAAAATAAACAGAGCAAGGACGAATAAATACACCGGATAAGCGAGAATGGAGGCTGACTCGGTTACGCCACGCAAATTCAATATCGTAATTAAAATGACGAAAATAACAGCAATCAACACATTATGCTCATGTAGGCTGGGAAATGCTGATGTAATCGCATCGGTTCCAGCAGAGACGCTGACGGCTACCGTCAATATGTAGTCTACAAGCAAGGAGCCGCCTGAAATTAATCCAGGGAAAATACCGAGATTTTCTTTGGAAACGACATACGCGCCCCCGCCTTGCGGGTAGGCAAATATAATTTGCCGATAAGACAGGATAAGCGCCAGCAGCAAGATGAGCACGAATGCGGCAATAGGGATGGAATACCAGAATGCAGCAGCACTTACCGTTATTAGCACAAGCAAAATTTGTTCGGGTCCATAAGCAACGGAGGAGAGAGCATCCGACGAAAGGATGGCCAGCGCTTTCAGCTTGATCAGCTTCTGATCGCCCAATTCATTGGATTTGAGCGGCCGTCCGATTAAAAGCCGTTTTAATAAAGTCATCATTTCAGGTCACCGCCAGCTGTTAGTCGTAAAAATGTAAGGCCGTTTTGCAAAGCACGTTATTGCTACTATTTCCTGTTGCAAGTTATTTCACCATGGAAAAAAAAGCTGCATAATCTCTCCGCATGATCATAGTCCTCCAGCAGACGGTTTGTAAAATCTCGTTTTCAGCTGAAAAGAGGCGGAAAGCTTCCCTTTTGACCATGTAAGCGATTACAGTTGAATGCGGTTTAGCGGCGCGAGGTGTAGCTTGCGCAAGGCATGATTATTGCTTTATTTTCAAAAATTATGATTTGAAATCTTCCCGCCGGCTGCTCTTTTATTTGCTTTGAGACGTTATCCCCTCAGCTCAGAAAAGTGAAGCAGCATCGGCAAGCCCAAATTCTGAGCTAAGGGGATAACAGCGTAAAGTAAAAAATAAAGCGGACATCATTTCATGGGAAAGGCTGTAAAACTGAAATGAGAATGTACATTTGCTCTAAAACGGGCTAGTCGATCGGCATAAAACAGGCGCCGCATCTTGATAAGATGCGGCGCCTGTTCGTTTAATATCCGATTTTAATCGAGCGGGGGATTAGTTGATTCTTCACGCTCCGCCTGCTTCCGATGAGCAATTCGGCTTGCGGCTGAGGCCGCAATAGCACCGATTATATCGTCAAGGAAGGTGTGAACTTCACCGCTCGTTTTATCATTAAGCCTTTTCAAAATGCCGGGCTTCAGCTTGTCAATATAACCAAAGTTGGTGAAGCCGATGCTTCCATATACATTGACGATGGACAGGGCGAGAATTTCATCGCAGCCGTACAATCCTTCATCGTTTCTGATCATTTCCTGAAGCGGCGGCAGCAGCTTGCCTTCCTCGGCCAGCATATCGAGCTGGATGCCAGTGAGCACTGCATTTTGCACCTCGCGCTTGGATAGAACGGCGTCAACATTTACAATGCATTCATCAATCGTAAGCTCAGGAAAATAATCCTTTTGCAAAAAATGCACGAGCTGGGCCACGGCGATCTTCGAAATACCGCGCTTAACAAGCCATTCCTCCGTCGCCTCGGCAACTTTGCGGCTGTTCAAGCTGTATGGCTGTGGTGTTGTCATCTCGGTGTCCCCCTTATTGGATGTAATTTTGTGGACAAAACTGGTCTAAAACGGGGAAGGGCTCGTATACATATTACTACAAAATGAGAGATGTACAAAGCCGCATGCGGCAAAAATCACTAGAGGAGGAAAAAATAAAATGGTTCAAACGAAATGGATTCGCCTTGCCGCGATAAGCGGTGTTATGGTTGTGCCTCTGCTGACCGCAGGGTGCGGGCTTTTTTCAACGGAGACAAGCAAGGAAATTGACCCGCCTCAGACAGAATCAACCAACGTCATTGACGGTACGAATACAGGACAGACAAGCAGCGTAAAGCCGCAAGGGGAAGAAACGCAATTGACCGTCTATTTGGAGGACAAAAACGGGTATCTTGCACCAATCTCGCTGCTTACGACGCTTGGCGGCAAAGAAGCAGCCGGGCAGAAGGCGCTGGAAATGATGGTCGATGGCGGCGCTTATGCGAGCCAGCTGCCGGAAGATTTTCAGGCGGTGATTCCAAAGGGTACTCAAATTAAGTCCTATCATGTTGATCCTCAGATGAAGCTGGCGACAGTAGAGTTTTCCGCTCCCTTTGCAGATTATACGGCAACGAAAGAGCGGGAAATCGTTGAAGCGATTACGTGGACGCTGACGGCGATGACTGGAATCGAAAAGGTGGAGCTCTGGTACGAGGGAAGCAAGCTGAGCGAAATGCCGGTTGATGGTTTCCCGCTGGATCGTCCGCTTACTCGCTCAGTCGGCATTAATTTGGAGACGGCGGATGGCGTCAGCTCGGCCTATTCAACACCAGTAACGCTGTATTTCTCCTCACAAACGTCCAATGAAGAGCAATATTATGTCCCCGTTACAAGGCTGATTGCAAGGCCTGAATCGACGGTTAAAGCAGCGGTGGAGGAGTTGATAGCAGGCCCCCTTAACCGCAAACAGCTGAATGGTGTGATGACAAATGACGTTCAGGTTACAAGCATCGAGTTAAAGGATGATACCGTAACGGTGGATCTTCAGGATACCGCATATGAGAGCGGCCAAAATGCTCCAGCTGAAATGCTGCAGGCTGTTGTCCTATCTGTGACGGAGAATACAGGGGCGGCCAAAGTTCAAATTCGGTTGAATGGTGAGGCGAACGTTGTGGATGATCAAAATACTTCTTACAGTGAGCCAGTCGGCAGACCGCATCATGTGAATGCGATGAAGTCATAGAATTATCATTGATGGCTTCAGGGCAAGGAGAGTGCGCAGAGGGCGTATATGCAGAGGGAGAGGGCGTATATGCGCCCTCTTTTTGCGGTTTCGGATGCTTTTCTAGTTTTACTTTGGTAATATGGTTAGTATTGTGTTGAAACATAGCTAGGAGGCTGCATGACGATGAGAACAGATGGACGTCAAACAAATGAGCTGCGCCCGGTTAAAATTACGGCCGGCGTAAATAAATATGCGGAAGGATCCGTCCTGATTGAGGTCGGAGAAACGAAAGTGATTTGTACAGCAAGCGTGGAGGAGCGTGTGCCTCCTTTTATGAAAAATCAGGGAAAAGGCTGGATTACGGCGGAATATTCGATGCTTCCCAGAGCAACTCATTCGCGCAATCATCGGGAATCCGCTAAAGGAAAGCTGACAGGCCGTACGATGGAAATTCAACGTCTCATTGGCAGAGCTTTGCGATCTGTCGTGGATTTGCAGGCGCTTGGGGAACGAACGATTACGCTGGACTGCGACGTTATTCAAGCAGATGGAGGTACGCGCACGACCTCGATTACTGGCGCCTTTCTCGCGCTTTGTTTGGCAGTAAATAAATTATCCACAAACGTTACGTTTACAAAATATCCGATAACGGATTATTTGGCTTCTGTGAGCGTTGGTGTTATTCAGGATCAGTCGATGCTTGACCTTGCTTATGACGAGGACTCTAAGGCGAAGGTGGACATGAACGTCGTAATGACGGGAAGCGGTCAATTTGTAGAGCTTCAAGGTACAGGGGAGGATGCTCCATTTTCACGCAAGGAGCTCAGTGAGCTTCTAGAGCTGGCAGAAGGCGGCATCGCTGAGCTGATTGCTAAGCAGCGCGAGGTGCTTGGAGAGGCAGCGGGGCTGATCGGAGGGGGAGCAGAAAAATGATGGAGCTGAGCAGCGAGATCATTCTAATTGCTACAAAAAATGAGGGCAAGGTCAAGGAATTTGCCCACGCCTTCGCCAAGCTTGGCAAGCGTGTTGTCAGCCTGAACGAATATCCGGATTTTGCGGATATTGTGGAGGATGGCGATACCTTCGCGGCGAATGCGCGAATTAAGGCGAAGGCGGCGGGCGATGCGTTTCAGGTGCCAGTGCTCGCTGATGATTCCGGCCTGAGCGTAGCGGCGCTTGCTGGTGCCCCAGGTGTTTATTCGGCCAGATATTCTGGCGAAGGGGCTACGGACAGCTCCAATAATGCAAAGCTGCTTGCGGAGCTGAACCGTTTGGCGCAGCCAGATGCGGCTGAGGCGCTGGAGGATGGCACAAGGCTGCTGAGCCGTGCCCAATTTGTATGTGTGCTGGCGCTGTATGATCCAGCGACTGGCGAGTTTATGGAGGCCGAGGGAACGGTTGACGGCTTTATTATGGACAAGCCGCGTGGTGATGGCGGTTTTGGCTATGACCCGCTGTTCTGGCTGCCAACGCTTGCTCGCGGTATGGCGCAGCTGTCCAAGGAGGAGAAGCAGCAAATTAGCCATCGCGGCAATGCGCTTAAGGAGCTGCTTCACAACTTATAGGCTTTAGCAAGCGAATACACACTTCATTTGAGTTGCGTGAGCAGATAGTATCGACTTAGGGACAACATGGCTATAAATTTTTAAAAAATTGGGGCTACCTCTTGGGCTAATTTTCACCTTCGAGTTGCCCCCAGTTGCTTATCGGCAATTATCAAACATATGTCCATTGACTGGAGCGGTTGGTACAAGTAATTGTTAGTCTACGAACGTTCTATTATCAAAAATTTTCTAAGATGGAGATGTTTCTTTTGTTTTGATTACCTCAAGATAAGAGCCCAATATCCAAGTGAGAAAACCTGCCAAACACCAATAAAAAACTGCCCATATAGAAAATTGCCAAAGAATAAGCCATGTTGCAAAAACGATCTCGCATACAATAATCCCAAATGCGTTTCCATGCTCCCGCAAGTGTTTATATGCTTCGATATAGTCAGATACCTCCGTAGTCAAATCTTGGTTTTTAATATATTTTGACGTCTTTGATATTGAAATTTCCTTTTTAATTCTTTGATTTCCTTCTGATTTTCTGAATTTACTCAATCTTTCATAAAACTTATTTATAGGTCTTAAACTTATGAAGAGCATAATAAATAGTGATAAGATAATTAGAGCACTAAAAAAATGTATATTTGATATAGTGTTAATTGAATAAATCCAAACTGTGACTAACAAGAATAGTGCAAAGAAGATCCAAAAAATAACCATAAAAGTTCTTTCCTCTTTTTTAAACCACACTCCAAAAAACATGTATCTAAGTCCATGTAAAACCAAGATGATCATACTTGAAAAGTACATATATAAAAAGCCGGACACAGCGATAATAATGGCTGCTAGGATGGGAAAGCCTGTCTGCGTTAATTCAAGCTTTGCATTTTTATCTTTGTCTAGTGGTAGAGGAATACCTAATTGATCAAGATAGAAGTAGACGTCTTCCGATTTTAATTCGTATGTAGTTTGAAACAACAAATTGTTAAGGCTCCCTCTAATCTTATATTTATCCTCAAGGAGCTTTACAAGTTCAAGGGTATTTCCTTCATCAAGGTAGCCCTGTGCTTTATTTTTCTTAGCTTTATCATCGAATTTCTCCAGTAAAGCGTCAGGATTTCTCATGAATGCCGCAGTAATTTGATCATTAAAATTAATAACGAGAAAAAATAAAATAACGATGCCAAATATGGTTCCTAAAAGGTAGCGAATTAAGTAAAATTCCCAGAAGCGATTGCCTCCCATGCTTGTCCCCACTTTTCTCTATCTGTATTGTATTTCAAAATAAAAAGTTCAATATTATTATAAATCAGACATCCTAATTTTGGTATTATTTTTTGGGTATACAAAAATAACGCCTATTCGCTTTTTCCAGACAGACTGTAATAGCCTTTAGGAAACAACAGCGATAAGGCGTTATTTTAATTAAGCTCGGCTTTCAATTATTTAATGCTAATGCTATACTCCTTCAGCCAAAGGTTCATTTGATACAAATAGGCGAACAGCTGGGGGCCGGACATTAATTGACCGAACCATGGAATATTGGAGCTGGCGTCAGCAGACTCAGCGAGCTCGCGAACTTTTTTCACATCAATGAGCGGCAGCAGCGGGGAAGAGGAATCATTTAATACGTCAAGCAGCAGCCCTTTGACAGCGGCCAAGTAATTCGGATTATGCGTCTTCGGATAGGGGCTTTTTTTGCGTGTCAGCACATCATCAGGCAATACGCCGCGGAGCGCCTTGCGTAAAATGCCTTTTTCGCGGTCGCCGGATGTTTTTATATCCCACGGAATATTCCATACATACTGCACGAGCCGGTGGTCGCAAAATGGAACGCGCACTTCAAGTCCCGCAGCCATGCTCATTCGGTCCTTGCGGTCCAGCAGCGTTGGCATAAAGCGGGTAATGTTGAGGTATGACATTTGCCTCATTTTGCGAACAGCTGCGCTTTCGCCGTCCAGATGCGGCACTTCTGCAACCGCTTGGGCATAACGGTCACCGATGTAGTCAAGCGGCTTAATCCATTTTTCGACATCCGGAGCGAGCAGACTGGCGCGCATATCAGAGGCGAGCGACCATGGAAAGGTGGACGCGTTCAGTGCATCCTCGCGATGGAACCATGGATAACCGCCAAAAATCTCATCTGCCGCTTCACCGGAAATGGCAACAGTCGCTTCTTTTTTGATTTCACGGCAAAACAAAAGCAGCGAAGCATCGACGTCCGCCATGCCTGGCAGGTCACGGGCGAAGGTGGCATCGCGCAAAGCGGCTACCAGCTCTGGCGTATCAAACTGCACCGGGTGATGGATGGTATCAAGGTAGGTGGTCATCCGCTCGATCCACGGGGCATCGCTATTCGGCTGAAAGGCATGAGCCTTAAAATGCTTGGCATTATCGGCATAATCGACCGAAAACGTATGAACGCTTCCTTGCCCTGTCTGCTCATAATATCGCACCGCAAGCGTCGTCAAGGCGCTCGAGTCCAGCCCGCCAGATAGCAAGGTGCACACCGGGACATCCGACACGAGCTGGCGCTCGGTCGTATCACGAAGCAGGTCGCGAACATGCTCGGCCGTTTCTTGTACATTTTCCGTATGGGGCGAGCTTTCGAGGCTCCAATATTTTGTTGTTCGGGTCCCCGCTTGAGACACCGTCATGCACTCTGCCGGCAGCAGCTCGGTAATATGCTTATAGACGCCTTGCCCTGGCGTTCTTGCAGGTCCAAGTATAAACAGCTCGGCAAGCCCTTCTGCGCCAACCTCCGGCAGTACGTCAGGATGGGCCAAAATCGCCTTTGGTTCTGATCCGAACAAAAACAGCCCGTTTGCCTGACTAATAAACAAGGGTTTGACGCCAAGTCTATCACGGGCCAAAAAAAGCTCCTGCTCCTCCACATTCCATATCGCAAAGGCGAAAATGCCATTAAAGCGTTCTACGCAAGCTTTTCCCCATTCCATAAAAGAATGGAGCAGCACTTCTGTATCGCATGTCGTTGTAAATTTACTTCCAGCGGCCTCCAATTCCTTGCGCAGCTCTCCTGCATTGTATAACTCGCCATTGTAGACGATGACGAATAAATCATCATCCTCAGTGCGACGAATCATCGGCTGGGCGCCATTTTCCGGATCAATAACACTAAGCCGCCGGTGTCCAAGCGCACAATGCGCTGATATCCATGTGCCTGAAGCGTCAGGGCCGCGAAGCTCAAGTGTTTTTGTCATTTTTTCCAATATGCTGCTGTCTTGGGTCAGATCGCGCGTCCAATCAATCCAGCCGGTTATTCCACACATTGCCCTCATCCCTCTCTTTGCAGGACTCCAGTCGCGATAATAATAGTCATATGCTGAAAAAAGGCATAAAATGTCTGTCCATCTAGGGAAGCTAGGAGTGGCGGCGCGGCAAGCAGCTATGTTTATGGCATTCATTCGGAAGGAAGGGTCAGCTTGCAAATGAGAAAAGGCGATGATGTTAGCTAACTACAAGCTGAGCGAAGGCAGGTATTGAAACCGGTGGATGAAGAGGGTAAACTTACCAAGAGAGATTGAATGATTGCATATATCCATGCAGCAAAGCGCACGGTCGTGGCAGCTTTGCTGCCGTTTGTTTGAAGAATATGAAGGGGGGTGTTATTAAAACGAGCAAGCAGCATTCTTCTCTACTACTGAATTTTAAGGAGTTCAAATGAAAAAAATTAGTGCTTTACTCATGTCATTATTTGTAGCTTTCTCCCTGTTTACTCCTGTACATGCGGCTGAGAAGCCAATAAGCGTCGTTATTAATGGCAGTGAAGTCAAGTTTGACAACTTTGAGCCTGTTATTGAAAAGGGCAGCACGCTCGTACCGATGCGTCCGATTTTGGAAGAGCTTGATGCAAAGGTCGTATGGAACAAAAGCACGCAAACGGTAACCGCTACCAAAGAAGGCGTAGATTTGTCGCTGCAAATTGGCAACAAAACGGCTACGGTCAACGGCGAGGAAAAACAGCTTGAGGTAGCTCCAAAAACAATCAAAAACGTAACCTACATTCCGCTTCGCTTCATTGGCGAGGCAACTGGCTATCAAGTAGACTGGAGCAAGGCGCTTCGCACGATTACCTTTACAGTTAAGGTTAATGCTGAAGGCAGCAAAGGCTTCTTGTGGAAAACAGAAAAAAACGGCAATACAGTCTATCTGCTTGGCTCTATTCATGTGGCCAAGGACAGCATGTATCCGCTTCGTCCAGAAATTGAAGAGGCATTCAAAACAGCACAGCATCTGGCGGTAGAGGTTGATTTGACAAAGCTTGATTCTGCAGCCTTGCAGGCTTATGCAAACAAGCTGGGCACTTACACGGATGGCACGACGCTCAAGGATCATATTTCGGCAGAGGCCTATGCAAAAGTTACAGCTCTGTTGAAAGCAAACAAAATGCCGGAAAATACCTTCGATCCTTATAAGCCTTGGATCGTATCACAAACCATTACTGCAATGAGTATGCAAGGCACCGGTTACAATACTAGCAATGGCGTAGATCTTTATTTCTTAGAGAAAGCCAACAAAGCGAATGTTCCTGTCATTTCTCTTGAGACAGCAGAGGGCCAACTGTCCATGTTTGAGAGCTTCTCAAAAGAATTGCAGGAGAAGCAGTTGGTTCAAACTATTGAGGCAGTAAGCCAGCCGGCAGCTTCGGAGCCTACAGGTATGGATGCTTTAAGCGATATGTGGGTAAGCGGCAGCGATGATGCACTCGTTGCAATGACAGCAGAAGTTGAAAAAGAGCCTGAATATTACAAGGCTTTAATTAAAGACCGTAATATAGGCATGACGGATCAAGTAAAAGGATTTTTGAACGGCACTGATAAATCGACCTATTTTGTAGTTGTAGGGGCATTGCATATGCTAGGTCCTGACGGTATTGTGACGATGCTTGAGAAAGATGGCTTTACCGTTGAAAGACAGTAGTAAATCGTTGCTATAATCAAATAATTTAGAAATTAAAGACGCCATTTCTCCCGTTAATTGGGGAAGAAGTGGAGTCTTTTCTTTTTGAAAGCGGATAATGAATGCTATAATTCGTAAAATTTATTTTTTTTAAAAAAATAATCTTTTACTTGAGTGGCATTGTTGTAATATACTTCAATAAGCAGGAAGCACATAAACCGGAGGGATGTTTGCATTGAAGAAAATAGTATTTTTTATCCTTATGATTTCGTTATTTATTCCAAGTGCTGCAACAAGTTATGCAGCAGAAGGGAAATGGAAAGTATATTTGGATGGTACAGAACTGTCATTCAGTAATTCTCCATTTGTTAGTGAAGGCACTACGCTTGTGCCCTTCCGCAATTTGTTTGAAGCATTAGGGGCCACAATTAGCTACAATGGCAAGACGAAAACGATTAATGCGAAAAAAGATCTTACAGAAATTATTTTAACGATTAATAATCCAGTAGCTTATTCAAATGGGGCATCCTTTAAATTAAATGTAGCTCCTAAGGCGATATCGGGTGTTACATATGTGCCGCTTCGTTTTGTAAGTGAAACGTTGGGCTACGGCATTGAAGTGAAAAGCAAAAACATATATTTAAATGCTGGCAGTACAGCGACGGAAACTCCTGCTGCGACTACTACGCCAGCACCTACTCCAACTCCAACTGATCCTGCTAAAACGCAAGATATGACGATTGAACAAATAGGCGAGCTGTCCGATAGAGTTGTGTATATTGAGGTAGTTGATCAAAATAATAAAGCAATCGCAAGCGGAAGCGGCGTTATTGTCGGAGCAAAGGGCGAAATTATTACCAATTATCATGTTATTGAAGGCGCTCATAAAGCGGTTATTTATACAAGTGATGAAGTGAAATATGTGTCCAGCACGGTATTGAATGCCGATAAGGATAGAGATCTGGCTTTGATCAAAATAGATTCGTCTAATTTGAGCTTGCCAACCGTTACGATTGGGGATTCCTCCAAGCTGAAATTGGGCGAAACGGTTGTGGCAATCGGGTCCCCGCTTGGCTTCACAAACTCGCTTACTTCAGGTGTTGTTAGTACGAAGAACAGAACAGTTGACGGGCAAAATTATATCCAAATTTCTACGCCAATAGATCATGGGAGCAGCGGCGGAGCCTTGTTTAACTTAAGAGGCGAGCTGGTAGGCATTACGACTGCGCTTGTAGAAAGCTCGGCAGCCATCAATTTAGCTATTCCTTCTACAGATGTGAGTACGTTTTTGAAAAAGCCTCAGCAATCTAAATCTTATACTGCGGCTGCGCCAGGAGAATCAACATCTGGAAGTACGCAAGCTGTAACGGTGAAACAAATTGAGAATTTTCTGAATGATGAGTATAGGTATATTACCCATGATGGTTTGGAATTTGATTTTACTTGGATTGTTTTGCTCACTGAGGATAAAGAAATTTCTGTCGGTGGTGTAATTGAAGATACTATTGTTTATACGGATTTGATGAAGCTTCAGAAAAAGGATGATATGGCTATACCAGATATTTTGTATTATGTGTCTAAAGAACTGTATGATCATCTAAAGGTTGAAGACGCCTATATTTCCTTGTATCTCTCGACTTACTCCAATACCTATCCGAGCCAATACCCTAAGGAAGAGATAGAGAGGAGAGGCTCGGGGTATAGCGTATTCCACAATTTTATTATTGGCACGGTTGATTTTAAAGAGAAGAAAATGTATTACAACTTGGATATATTTGGTAAAGGCGGCTTTATAAGTGTCCGAATTTAGCGGATGTCATCTATCTTCAAATGGTAAAAACAAAAGAGCGGTTTCTCAGATGAGAAGCCGCTCTTTTGTTAAATTCAAAGCAAAAAAGCAACGAAAGCGCACAAGTTAAAAAAACAGTGTGCTTTCGTTGCTTTAACTAGATAAAACGAATGGAATTGAAATACGTCCCAGGAGAGATTCGAACTCCCGACCGACGCCTTAGAAGGGCGTTGCTCTATCCAGCTGAGCTACTGGGACACGTAAGTATGAGTATAGCACGACGGGCTGCATTTATGCAATAGGCAATTTTGTGTTTCTACCTGAGCATGTTTGGGTAAAAAAGCCACATGAATTAATATACACATTTTCAATGTGCAGGGCAAGCTTTTTTTAAGATTATGCTCGCGGGTAAACGTATATTTTTATATTGCCCGCTTACGTGGTATAATCTATCGCAAGCAATGGACAGATGAAGCTGGAGTTTGACCGACAAGGTGGTGGTACCATTACAACTCCCAATGACTCGCATAATGAAGGCACAGGAAAAAACGTGTATTTGTTCCCGCGAATGTTGGATCAGTATCAAATTCAATTGACGCGGATGCTTGAAGCCGAGCAATATGGTGAAGCCAAGCGGCTGCTGCAGTTCCTGCTTTCCTGCGAAGGCGAGGACGAGCGTCACTATGAGGAATGGGAAAGCTTGCTTTCCTGGCTTGATATGGCTTTTCCGGAATATCACGTTCCTGGTGAAGAGGCGGCTTTAAATTCCGCAGAGCAGGAAGCCGATGAGCAAGCGATGCGTGAAGATCTGCTCAATCCTGCTGAGCAGGATGAAGGCTATGTGAAACAGGTGCTCTACATTATGAAGCATCACCCGATGATTGATCAGCAAATTTTAGCGCTGGAGCGGGCGGTATTCATTCGAGCAACCGAGGTGGACGATATCATTTCAAAGTGGCTCACCACAGCGTCAGACGTTCATCCTATCGTGCAGTTCAAGGCGCTGCAATGCTTGCGTAAGCGAGGAGCGGCCGGACGGCTCGTAATGGAGCGGCTAGGCGAGCAGGTGGAGCTTGAGATTGATGCGACGCCGCTCGCAATGGATGATTTTCCACAGCCCGTCAACCGCATTTTGGAGCGAGTGGAGAGCGTTACGGAGGCGGATGATCCATCGCTTCCACATTTTGCGAGAGAGCTTTGGAAGGATAGTCTGCAATTTTTATACGGCACGACCGCTTACACTTGGATGCTGCGGGATGATGAGGAGACGGTGGATTGCTACGCAGGAGCGCTGCATCAGACTTTGTTAATTACCGTATACGGCACCGTCAATGATGATGATATTCGAGATACATACGGCATTACAGAAGCACTTAGATTCCGTTACGAACAGGCCTGCCGGACGCTACGTCAGGTGGCCGTTGTACAGCAGCCAGGGGATGAAGATCCAGAGCCTTGATTAAAAGGCTCAATACTATTATAATAGAATGGTTTATGAAACGTGAAATCTACGGATGTATGCGTATTTTTGGAGGGGAAAGCATAAAATGAAAGCAACTTGGGAAAAAATAGACAAGAACCTCATCTCTATTGATGTTGAGGTTGGTGCTGAGAAAGTAGCAGTAGCACTGGATGAGGCGTTTAAGAAAGTCGTTCAAAAGGTTAATGTTCCAGGATTCCGTAAAGGTAAAGTTCCACGGGGCATGTTCGAATCGCGCTTTGGCGTAGAGAGCCTGTATCAGGATGCAATTGACATTTTGCTGCCTGAAGCTTACACAAACGCAATCGCAGAAAACGATCTTCAGCCGGTTGACCGTCCTGAAATCGACGTTGAGCAATTTGGCAAAGGTCAAACGTTCAAATTCAAAGCTAAAGTTATCGTTAAGCCAGAAGTTGAGCTTGGCGAGTACAAAGGCCTTGAAGTTACAGCTGCAAGCACAGAGGTAAGCGAAGAAGAAATCACAGCTGAGCTTGCGCGCCTGCAACAACGCCATGCTGAGCTGACTGTTCTTGATGAAGGTGCAGCTGAGAACGGCGATACAACGGTCATTGATTTTGACGGTTATGTAGATGGAGAACAGTTCGAAGGCGGCAAAAGCGAAGGTTATTCGCTGGAGCTGGGCTCGAATTCCTTCATTCCAGGCTTTGAAGATCAAGTAGTTGGCATGCAAATTGGCGACTTCAAAGATGTTGAAGTAACGTTCCCTGAAGCCTACCACGCTGAAAACCTTGCTGGTAAGCAAGCGGTTTTCAAAGTGAAGCTGCATGAAATCAAACGCAAAAGCCTGCCCGCTCTTGACGATGAGTTCGCTAAGGATGTCAGCGAATTTGATACGCTTGAAGAGTACAAGCAAGATCTTGCTGGCAAGCTGAAGGAAAAGAAAGCTAAAGATGCAGAGCAAGCGCTTGAAGTTCAACTCGTTGAAAAAGCAAGCGAAGCTGCGCAAGTGGAAATTCCACAGCCGATGGTTGATACTGAAGTGGATTTCATGCTTCGCGACTTCGAAAACCGTCTTCGCATGCAAGGCATGACGCTGGACCTGTACTACCAGTTCTCTGGTCAAGACGAGTCCGTGCTTCGTGAGCAAATGGCAGGCGATGCAGCAAAACGCGTTCGCAACAACCTAGTTCTTGAAGCCATTGCTAAAGCAGAGGGCGTCGAGATTACAGATGAGGATTTGACAGCTGAGCTTGAAACGCTGTCTGCTTCTTACAACCGTCCAGTTGAAGAGCTTCGTGAACTGTTCACGAAAAACGGCAACATCGACAGCCTGAAGCAAGATGTTCAACTGCGCAAAACAATCAAGCTCTTGAGTGATAACTGCAAGATCGTTGAAGCAACTCAAGAAGCTTAATCAAGCAACTGAATATAAGCATTAACCTGAGAATAAGGCACGTCTACCCACGTGCCTTATTTTCAAACTACATAATGGTACATTTAAGCGCGGGGCCGTTCTCCGTACATATCAAGCATCGCCGTTCGCATAAGGTAGTAGTGAAAAATGACAGTGAGCTTTTGGCGTGTTACAATAAAGCCATGAAATTAAGCCATAAACGAAAAGAGGTTGGTCGGATGAATCTGGTACCTATCGTAGTCGAACAAACGAATCGCGGGGAGAGGTCTTACGATATTTACTCGCGTTTGCTCAAGGACAGAATTATATTTCTCGGAAGTGCGATTGATGACGATGTTGCAAACTCCATCATTGCACAGCTGCTTTTTCTAACGGCCGACGATCCTGAGAAAGACATTCATCTGTACATCAATTCCCCTGGCGGTTCCGTTACGGCTGGCATGGGCATTTTTGATACGATGCAATATATTAAGCCGGACGTGTCTACGATTTGTGTAGGTATGGCTGCGAGCATGGGTTCCCTTCTGCTGACAGCGGGAGCCAAGGGCAAGCGTTTCGCGCTGCCTAACAGTGAAGTTATGATTCATCAGCCGCTCGGCGGTGTAAGAGGTCAGGCAACGGATATTAAAATCCATGCCGACTGGATTCTTAAAACGAAGCATAAGCTGAATAATATTTATGTGGAGCGTACCGGCCAGCCCTATGATAAAATCGACCGCGATACAGATCGCGATTATTTTCTTAGTGCACAAGAAGCGCTTGAATACGGCTTGATCGACAAGGTTATTACCACGCCGATATAAGATTTTGAAGAAGGGGTGATTCCATGTTTAAATTCAACGATGAGAAGGGCCAGTTGAAATGCTCATTCTGCGGCAAATCGCAGGAGCAAGTGCGTAAATTGGTTGCCGGTCCCGGCGTCTATATATGCGATGAATGTATCGAGCTCTGCACGGAGATTGTAGAGGAAGAGCTAGGTCATGAAGAAGAGCTGGACTTGAAAGACATTCCGAAGCCGCAAGATATTCGCGGTATTCTTGATTCCTATGTCATTGGACAGGAATTTGCTAAGAAGTCGCTTGCAGTTGCAGTTTACAATCACTACAAGCGCGTAAATTCACAAAGCAAAATCGAAGACGTTGAGCTGCAAAAGAGCAACATTTTGCTCGTTGGCCCTACAGGCTCGGGTAAAACGCTGTTGGCGCAGACGATGGCTAAAATTTTGAACGTACCTTTTGCAATCGCTGATGCAACCTCGCTTACTGAAGCGGGTTATGTGGGCGAGGACGTTGAGAACATTTTGCTCAAGCTTATTCAGGCGGCAGATTATGACGTTGAGAAAGCAGAGCGCGGCATTATTTATATCGACGAAATTGATAAGGTGGCTCGTAAATCCGAAAACCCTTCAATTACGCGCGATGTATCGGGTGAAGGCGTGCAGCAAGCCTTGCTGAAAATTCTTGAGGGTACGGTTGCCTCTGTACCGCCGCAAGGCGGTCGCAAGCATCCACATCAAGAGTTCATCCAGATTGATACGACGAACATTTTGTTTATTTGCGGCGGTGCCTTCGATGGTCTGGAGCAGCTAATCAAACGTCGTATCGGCAAAAAAGTGATCGGCTTCAATTCTACTGGCGAAGTACAGAAGGATTTGAAGGCTGGCGAATACTTGTCGATGGTATTGCCGGAGGATTTGCTCAAATTCGGTCTTATCCCCGAGTTTGTTGGTCGTCTTCCAGTTATCTCGACTTTGGAGCCGCTTGATGAGCCGGCTTTGGTACGGATTTTGTCCGAGCCGAAAAACGCACTTGTTAAGCAATACCAGAAGCTGCTGGAGATGGACAATGTCAAATTGGACTTCGAAGAAGGCGCGCTTGAAGCGATCGCTAAGGAAGCCATTAAGCGCAATACAGGTGCCCGCGGCCTTCGTGCCATTATTGAGGGCATTATGCTTGACGTGATGTATGAAATTCCGTCGCGCGATGATGTGAACACTTGCCTCGTTACGGAGCAGGCCGTTCGGGACAAAATCATGCCTGAACTGACAGCGAAGAAGGGCAAGAAGAAGGAAGAAAGCGCCTAAATAATATTCATCACCGTCACTGTTCCACCCGCTGGGCGGCTTCATAGCTCGCATCAAGAGGGTGGACTTTGACGTTCATGGGAGAGATCACTGTATGTACACACGTAAAGATACGGTGCCTGTCAAAGTCGGTAACTTGACGATTGGCGGCAGCGACGAAGTCATCATTCAAAGTATGTGCACGACCAAAACGGCAGACGTAGAGGCAACTGTTGCGGAAATACTTCGGCTCGAGGAAGCGGGCTGTCAGGTCGTTCGCGTGACCGTCAACAATAAGGAAGCGGCGGAAGCGATTAAGGAAATAAAGAAGCGGATTCATATTCCTCTTGTTGCCGATATCCATTTTGATTATAGGCTCGCGCTTGCTGCAATTGAAAACGGCATTGACAAGGTTAGAATCAATCCCGGCAATATTGGCCGCCGCGAGCGTGTCGAAGCGGTCGTTAAAGCCTGCAAGGAAAAGGGTATTCCAATTCGCATCGGTGTAAATGCCGGCTCCTTGGAAAATCACTTGCTGGAGAAATACGGCTATCCAACGCCTGAGGCAATGGTGGAGAGCGCCTTGTTCCACATCGGTATTTTGGAGGAGCTAGATTTCCATGATATTATCGTGTCGCTCAAAGCTTCCGACGTTCCTATGGCTATTGCCGCTTACAAAATGGCGGCGGAGAAGATCCGTTATCCGCTTCACCTTGGCATTACGGAAGCAGGCACGCTGCATACGGGCACGATCAAAAGTGCTGCCGGCATTGGCGCGCTGCTGACGCTTGGCATCGGTAATACACTGCGTATTAGCTTGAGTGCTGATCCAGTGGAAGAAGTAAAGGTAGCTCGGGAGCTGCTGAAAACCTTTGGACTTATTACGAATGCTGCAACGCTCGTCTCATGTCCAACTTGCGGCCGGCTTGATATTGACTTGTTCACTATTGCCAATGAGGTCGAGGAATATATTTCAAAAATCAAGGTTCCGATCAAGGTGTCAGTGCTTGGCTGCGCCGTCAACGGTCCTGGTGAAGCACGTGAAGCAGATATCGGTATCGCGGGAGCTAGAGGCGAAGGGATGCTATTCCGTTACGGAGAGCTGGTTCGCAAAGTTCCTGAAGCCGAGCTGCTCAGCGAGCTGAAGAAGGAAATTGATATCATCGTACAAGCTTTTGAAGAAACAGGAGAAATTCCTGGCCGCAAGCATCATACGCCTGCCTTATAAACATGGCCGTGCTGTTGTTCATGTGAACGACGGCACGGTTATTTTTCTCTCGATGAGGCAATACTACCAGTTATGAACTTTATTGCCGGATAGTGTGCCTTTGAGAGGAGCGGGTAACGTATGAGTTTAAGTATTATTTTGATGCTGATTCAAGTGTTTTTTGCAGTGGTTATCGGTTTGTACTTCTGGAATTTGCTGCGCAATCAAAAAACGAATCGGTCTGCGGTTGACCGGGAGTCCCGCAAGGAAATGGATAAGCTGCGCAAGCTGCGTTCCATCTCACTGACGAAGCCGCTGGCCGAGAAGACAAGGCCACAGGCGATGCAGGATATCGTTGGCCAAATGGATGGTCTGCGTGCGCTTAAAGCTGCGCTGTGCAGCGCAAATCCGCAGCATGTCATTATTTATGGCCCGCCGGGCGTTGGCAAAACAGCCGCCGCTCGCGTCGTGCTGGAGGAAGCGAAGAAAAACGCAGCCTCGCCATTTTTGCCTGAAGCGAAGTTTACGGAAATTGATGCGACTACCGCGAGATTTGATGAGCGCGGCATTGCTGATCCTTTAATTGGTTCTGTTCACGATCCGATCTATCAAGGCGCGGGGGCGATGGGAGTTGCCGGTATCCCTCAGCCGAAGGCTGGCGCTGTAACGAAGGCGCATGGCGGTATTTTGTTCATTGATGAAATCGGGGAATTGCATCCCGTCCAAATGAATAAGCTTTTAAAAGTACTCGAGGATCGCAAAGTATATTTGGAGAGTGCTTATTATAATTCCGAGGATGTTAATATTCCTTCGTACATCCATGATATTTTTCAAAATGGCCTGCCTGCCGATTTTCGTCTTGTAGGCGCGACGACACGTTCGCCGCAGGAGCTGCCTCCTGCAATTCGCTCACGCTGCATGGAAATTTTCTTTCGTCCGCTGCTTGCAGGCGAGATTGCTTCCATTGCCGAAAATGCGATTCGCAAAATTGGATTTTCCCCCTGCCCTGAAGCTGTAGAGGTTGTGCAGCGATATGCGACAAATGGCCGTGAAGCGGTAAACGTCATTCAGCTGGCAGCAGGTGTTGCTTTATCCGAGAAGCGGGACCGTATTTCGGCTGCCGATGTTGAATGGGTTGTGAACAGCAGCCAAATACCGCCGCGTCCAGAGCGGAAGGTGCCAGAAGCGCCGCAAGTGGGCATCGTTAACGGTCTTGCCGTGTATGGTCCGAATATGGGCATGCTGCTCGAGGTTGAGGTTAGTGCGATTCCGGCTGTTAGTGGTAAAGGGCAATATACGATTACCGGAGTAGTCGAGGAGGAAGAGCTCGGCGGAGGCTCGCGTACGCTACGCCGCAAAAGCATGGCGAAGGGCTCTGTCGAAAACGTCCTGACTATGTTGCGCCGATATGGTCTTAATCCGCAGGATTATGACCTGCATATCAACTTCCCGGGTGGAACGCCGATTGATGGCCCGTCAGCTGGCATTGCAATGGCGACAGCAATCGCCTCCGCGATCAAAAACGAGACAATTGACAATAAGCTGGCGATGACAGGAGAAGTTGGCATCCATGGCGACGTCAAGCCTGTTGGCGGTGTATTGGCGAAGGTCGAGGCGGCTTTTCAGGCAGGGGCGGACACAGTCATCATTCCGCGTGAAAACTGGCAGGCCATCTTTGCAGATTTAAAAGGTTTGAAGGTCATTCCTGTGGAACGTGTAGATGAGGTATTTAATCTGGTGTTCCCTTTAGGAAATACCGTCGTAAACGAAGTGGAAAACCACATTGCAAACGAGCGGTATATGGGGGCGGCTGTTCCCTATTTGCAGGCTGATTCCGCAGAATGATAAAATAAGGGAGACTTAAACATTTGGAGGTGCTGGTGTGGGACCCGGAAAAACGAAAAACCGTCGGCTGCCCTTGCTTCCGCTCAGGGGGCTACTGGTATATCCCAGCATGGTGCTACACCTTGATGTGGGTAGGGACAAATCGGTTCGCGCGCTAGAACGCGCGATGGTTGACGATCATATGATATTGCTTTGCTCGCAATCGGAAGTGAACATAGAGGAGCCTACCGAGGAAGATATATACAGAGTCGGTACGATTGCGAAGGTACGGCAGATGCTTAAGCTGCCAAATGGAACGATCCGCGTGCTGGTGGAAGGCGTCCTGCGCGCGGAAATTATGGATTATTTGCCGACGGAAGAATTTTATGAGGTTATGGTTAAGGAGTTTCCGGAAGAGGAAACAACAGACCCTGAGGTGGATGCGCTCATGCGCTCGGTGCTCAGCCAATTCGAGCATTACACGTCCTTGTCCAAAAAAATTACGCCGGAGACGCATGCGGCAGTCTCGGATATTGATGAGCCAGGACGCTTGGCCGATGTGATTACGAGCCATCTATCTCTTAAAATTAAAGACAAGCAAGAGATTTTGGAGACAATTGATGTCCGGCAGCGGCTTGAACGGCTGCTCGACATTTTGAACAATGAGCGGGAAGTGCTGGAGCTTGAGCGCAAAATCAGCCAGCGCGTCAAGAAGCAGATGGAGAAAACGCAGAAGGAATATTATTTGCGTGAGCAGATGAAAGCGATCCAGAAGGAGCTTGGCGAGAAGGAAGGACGCGCCGGCGAGGTTGAGGAGCTGCGCAGCCAGCTTGAGCAGGCTGATGTGCCTGACCAAGTGAGAGAGAAGATTGAGAAGGAAATTGACCGTTTGGAAAAAATGCCGACTACTTCAGCTGAAGGCGGCGTTATACGCAATTATATTGATTGGCTCTTATCGTTGCCATGGAGCAAGGAGACGGAAGACGATCTCAGTCTGTCCAAGGCGGAAGATATTCTTAATCAGGATCATTATGGACTTGAAAAGCCAAAGGAGCGGGTACTTGAGTACCTTGCGGTTCAGCAGTTGGTGAAAAAGCTTAAAGGACCGATTTTGTGCCTAGTGGGCCCTCCAGGCGTTGGTAAAACGTCGCTCGCCCGCTCCATTGCGAAGTCGCTGGGACGCAAATTCGTCCGCATATCGCTTGGCGGCGTTCGGGACGAAGCAGAAATTCGCGGGCATCGCCGTACATACGTTGGTGCTATGCCAGGTCGTATTATTCAAGGCATGAAGACGGCGGGTTCTAGTAACCCTGTATTTTTGCTCGATGAAATCGACAAGATGGCAATGGATTTCCGCGGCGATCCGGCGTCAGCTCTGCTTGAGGTGCTGGACCCAGAGCAAAACAATACGTTTAGCGATCATTTTGTTGAGGTACCATTTGACTTGTCTGGCGTTATGTTCGTCACGACGGCTAATGCCATGCATAATATTCCGCGCCCGCTGCTGGACCGAATGGAAGTGCTGTACATTCCCGGCTATACCGAGCTTGAGAAGCTGAAAATCGCTCAGCGCTATTTGCTGCCGAAGCAGAAGCGGGAGCACGGGCTTACAGATGAGCAGCTGCAGGTGAGCGAGGAAACGCTGCTTCAGCTTATTCGCGATTACACGCGGGAATCCGGCGTGCGGAATTTGGAGCAGCAAATGGCTGCGATTTGCCGCAAGGCAGCGAAGCAAATTGTGGCATCGGGTACAGTTCCATTAAAGGTAGAGGAAGCAGTTGTCCAAGATGAGCCAGCTTTGAATGTGCTGGAGGCTGCATTTGGCGAAGGCGAAGAAGCTGCCTCTATATCTGGGCGTCTGGAGAAGCAGCAAGAGGCTGCCTTGCAGTCTGAGCAGCTTGCAGAGACAGAGCAGCAAGCCGAGGTGAAGACGCTTCACGTTGATGTGGAGCTGCTCAAGGAATGGCTTGGACCAGCGAAGTTCCGCTATGGTATGGCTGAGGCCGAAAATCAGATCGGTGCAGTTACTGGCCTTGCCTGGACTGAGGTCGGCGGCGATACACTCGTTATTGAAGTGACCGTTATGCCAGGCAGCGGAAAGCTGACGCTCACGGGGCAGCTCGGTGATGTCATGAAGGAATCAGCGCAGGCTGCGTTCAGCTATACGCGTTCGAAGGCGCTGGAGCTTGGCATTGACCCGCAGTTCCATGAGAAAAACGATATTCATATTCATATTCCGGAAGGTGCGATTCCGAAGGATGGTCCGTCTGCGGGCATAACGCTTGCCACTGCGCTTATTTCGGCTTTGACCGGACGTTATGTATCCAAAGAGGTCGCGATGACAGGGGAAATCACGCTTCGCGGACGCGTCTTGCCAATCGGCGGTCTCAAGGAAAAATCGCTTGCCGCCCACCGTGCAGGCATTAAGAAAATATTGCTGCCGAAGGATAATGAACGCGATCTGCGCGACATTCCAGACAGTGTGCGGAGCGAGATAACGTTTGTCCCGGTCGGGCATATTGATGAAGTCCTTCTGCATGCGCTGCTTCCGGCCAAGACAGAAGAGAAAGCAGGAACACCTACATTATGAAGATTACACAAGCAGATTTTATTATAAGCGCGGTTCAGCCGCATCAATACCCGGAGGATGCCTTGCCAGAGATTGCTCTGGCAGGGCGTTCGAATGTTGGGAAGTCCTCATTAATTAATAAAATGATTATGCGTAAAAACTTGGCAAGAACTAGCTCACAGCCTGGCAAAACCCAGCAGCTTAACTATTATCGCGTCAATGACAGCATTTATTTTGTCGATTTCCCCGGCTATGGCTATGCCAAGGTTTCCAAAACCCAGCGCGAGGCTTTTGGCCAAATGATTGAAAGATACATTCGCGATCGCAAGGAGCTTAAGCTGCAATTGCTTATTATTGACATTCGCCATGAGCCATCGAAGGATGATCAGCTTATGTACAACTGGCTCAAGCATTACAATATTCCGACCTGCATTGTGGCAACGAAAGCGGACAAAATTCCTAAAGGCAAATGGGACAAGCATATTAAAATGATCAAGACGACGCTGCAAGCGGATCCTCGTGATAAGGTGGTGCTCTATTCCTCGGAGACTGGCCAAGGCCGCGATGAATTATGGAGCGTTATTACGGAGACGATCTCCACATAAGCGAGCAAGTGCGGCAACTTTTCACATAAAGAAGAGAATACAGGAAGATATGTGGGTCTCCTCGCATAATTTTCCCGTTTTTTCTGAAATATGCGAGAATTTCGGCACTGAGAGGCAGGAATAATTGGATGCAATCACGTATAATATAGGTAAGCGAGCGTGAAAGGGCGAATGGACATTAGAAGGATTCGTTTCAATTTCTCGTAAAGCGGGTATAGAAGAATAGAATTGATTGTAGCATCCAATTGCAAGTTTAAAGAATTGAGGAGATTTTTATGGCTCAGCGGCTAGCCACAGAGTATGTAAATGCCAAACTGCAGTTAACGAATGAAGAGATGACCCAATTTGTCCGTTTTTTTGATGATCAGCAGCTTCACCTACAAGTGATGGTGCTCGATAACGGCAATCAGGAGCTGGTTCTCGAAGACGTAGCAGGGAGGGAAGAGATCAGACTGATCTTTGAGCGTCAACAAGACCGTTACGTTTGTGTGCTCTCCTGCCGCCTTGTCCACCAGAAGCTAACCAATGCTATGCGTAAAGCTGTTTCAGCATTCCATGGGGACGCCGTTGTTAATCGCATTTACAGCCATTATACAATGACCTACCACTATATACAGGGTGCCGTTCGCAAAATCGTTGAAACAACGAAGAGCGGCGTACGTGTTGTATTCGAGTACAAGGATACGATCGGGCAACTGGAGCGGGTATTCCGCAGCCGTTTGATTGAACGCGAGATTTCAATGGTTAATAATGCGATTAATGAGCTGCTTGATCTTCGTAATCAGACGAAAAATCAGACTGAGATCGCTGCTATTGATGAGCGTTTGGCTATGCATACGCACAAGCTGTTTATGCTTGAGGCGTAATTAAGGTATTTATGACAAGCAAATAGTAGACATAAGCCTATAGGAATCGCAGCCGCGATTTCTTTTTTTTTAATTCTTAAGAAAGTATAAGTTTTATCCTTATATTCGCTTAGAATTCTCCGTCAAAGCTCTACGCTCGTCCCAGAAAGTCGACGAAGTCGTTTTTGCTTGATTTTCAGGAACGATTGCTTCCTCTGCCGTTCAAAGCATTTCGGCTGCTAATGGACAAGAAGGTGAGCGGACAATGCAGGTCAAATTTCTGTATTCAGTCCGCAGAATGCAAAAAATAATATGGCCAGCTGAAAAAAAAGGTTGCAATTCTTTCGGATAGATGTTATTTTTAATCTCGTTGAAAACATCGTTTAACACAATAATAGGAACCAGGATTCACTCAGGACATGGTTATGTTGCGAGAGATTATTCCCTCGGGAAGTGAATGACGTAGGTCCTAGCGGATGAAATTTTTAAACATTTTATTCCTAGGAAGGGGGAACCGGAAGATGGAATACTCAACTTTCGGAAGACACGTTGCTGTTGATACTTGGGGAGTAGATTTCGATCTGCTGAACAACGCTGAATTTTTGCAAGCCCAAATGGTGGAGGCTGCTGAAAGCTGCGGCGCTACTGTATTGTCGGTGCAATCCAAACAATTTGAGCCTCAAGGAGCAACCGTACTCGTGCTGCTGTCGGAGAGTCACCTCTCTATTCACACGTATCCTGAGAGAGGATTTGCCGCGCTTGACTGTTATACTTGCGGTGAAACCGTGGATCCGCAGGTGGCTATCGATTATATGATTGCTGCACTGAAGCCAACGACAACTCATGCGAAAAAGCTGATACGTGGTATGGGCGAATTGCAAGTTGAAGAACCGAAAATGAAACAAATCGAGCTCGTTTAAAGCTCTCAAATGTATGATACAGAAATAACCATGGAAGCTTCCATGGTTATTTCTTTGTATGATTAGGGAATAATGGATTTGTGGTTCAAACTTTATTCATAAATGAAGGAAGTATGAATGTCGAACTGTGCTATAATGGCGTAGACAGAAAGAACGCGGCAATTTGATAAGGGAGGCAGGTGAAACACATGCACATCATTACAGTAGGTCTTAACTACCGTACTGCTCCAGTAGAAGTAAGAGAACGTTTTGCTTTTTCGGAAAAAGAGCTGCCGGAAGCTGTCAAACAGCTTATGAATACAGACAGCATTTTGGAATGTGTCATTGTGGCGACCTGCAATCGGACAGAATTGTATGCGGTAGTGGACAGGCATCAATTATGCGGGCATCATATTCGCAGCTTTATGGAGCAGTGGTTTAACCTGCCAAGGAAAGAATTTACGAATCATTTATATATGTACGAGGATGAGAAGGCAATCGAGCATCTTTTCCACGTAGCGAGCGGTCTGGATTCAATGATTATCGGCGAGACGCAAATTCTCGGACAAGTGAAGGATGCTTTCGCATTAGCCCAGCAGCAGAAAGCGACGGGAACGCTTTTCAATATGTTGTTTAAGCAGGCGATTACGATGGCGAAGCGGGCGCATTCGGAGACGACGATTGGCGAATCTGCCGTATCGGTCAGCTATGCTGCTGTTGAGCTAGGCAAGCGGATATTCGGTCAATTTTCTAAGAAGACGGTCATGCTGATTGGGGCTGGCGAGACGGGTGAGCTAACCGCGAAGCATTTGTACGCGAATGGTGCTGATCGGGTTATCGTTGTGAACCGGACGTATGAGCGTGCTGTTCAATTGGCGGACAAGTTTAACGGAATAGCTTGCTCCATGGATGAAGCGATGAATAGGCTGCATGAAGCTGATATCGTCATTAGCTCGACGGGTGCTGATAACTTCGTGCTTACGCGCCAGGTAGTCGCAAGCGCCATGCAGCGCCGGAGATCAAAGCCGCTATTCATGATTGATATCGCCGTTCCAAGGGATCTTGATCCAACGATTGCAGCGGTGGACAACGTCTTTTTATATGACATTGACGATTTGGAGGGCATTGTGGAAAGTAACTTGGAACAGCGCCGCAAGGAAGCCGCCAAAATCGAAACGATGATTGCTCAGGAAATGAATCTGTTTGAGCAATGGTACAAAACGCTGGGTGTCGTGCCGCTTATTCGGGCGTTGCAGACGAAAGCAGCAGAGATTCATGAGGATACGTTCAACAGTCTGACGAACAAGCTCCCAGATCTGGAAGAGCATGAGCTTAAAGTAATTCGAAAGCTGACGAAGAGCATTGTCAATCAAATGATGCAGGACCCTATTTTGCGGATCAAGGAAATGGCCGGAGAAAGACGTGCTGACGAGGCGATGGACATGTTTGTAAAGCTTTTTGCATTGGAAGAGCAATTGGACAAGTCGCAGCAAGCTGAGCTTAAAGCGGAGGCTGCCGAGGCGGCTGCAGCAAAAATGAAAAATGCGCAATCACCTGCAGCTACGGCAGCATTGGCTTCTGCCCTTCGGTAGAAGCACGCTCTTGACAGACGCATAGGGCGGCGATGTGGAGGCATTTATGGCAACGCTAAACTGGTTGTATGACGCGATACTTTATGTATACGCCCTGAGCCTTCTGTTTTATTTCTCCGATTTTATGGACGCAAGCCGGAGAGCGAAACGGATGGGTACAGGGCTACTTATTTTTGTATGGATTTTACAGACGTTATTTTTGATTTCGCGAATCGTGTCGCACTTTGAAGTGGCGACGATATCAACCTTTGAATATTGGTTAGGGTTTTGCTGGCTCCTGGTTTCTATATCGCTTGTAATTAGCCGTTTCTTCAAAATAGAGTTTATTGTGTTTCTTGTAAACGTCGTTGGTTTTGCCGTGCTGGCCCTTAATCTATACAGCAAGCCGGGCAATGAGGCGATGTTTGCGATTTCTGCAACAGCAAGAGAGCTGCTAATTGTGCATATTAGCCTCGTGCTCGTTTCCTACGTGGCATTAACCATAGGCGTTATTTTCGCCGGGATGTACATTTTTCTGCATCGTGAGCTGAGGGAGAAGCGCTGGTCCAAATATGTGAGAAGGCTGCCAAGCCTTGATAAAATCGAAAGATATTCTGATCGCGCTGTCATTATCGGTGTTCCACTGCTTGCTTTGTCGCTGTCGCTTGCGGTGACGCTGCTGCTTATTGAGGGACGTTCGATGCTGCTGCTGGATTGGAAAGTGATTACTTCCTTCCTCGCTCTAATTGCATATATCATTTTTGTAGTTAACCGGTCGCTGCTTAATCGCACGAGTACGCAGCTTGCGAAGCTGCACATTATGGCGTTCAGCTTTCTAGTTCTTAATTTGCTGGCAAGCTACGTATCTAATTTTCATTAGAAGTTAGGTGATGTTTATGAACGGCTACTATCCGGTAATGCTAAAGCTTCAAGGAAGCCGCTGCATCGTTGTGGGCGGAGGCCCTGTTGCCGAGCGCAAGGTGCTGGGGCTGCTTGAGGCGGGAGCCGATCAGGTGACGGTTATTGCGCTTGTTTTTACTCCGCAGCTAGAGGAGCTTGCGCGTACTGGTCATATCGAGGCGGAAGCGAGAGCTTATGCGAGCGAGGATGCGAAGGCGGCACGGCTTCTTTTTGCCGCTACGGATCAGGCCGAGCTGAATCGCCAAATTATGCTGGATGGCGAGCAAGCTGGCATCTGGGTTAATCGTGCAGATGAGGCAGGGGAAGGAACTTTTATTAATCCGTCGGTTGTGAGGCGCGGCGAACTGGTCATTGCCGTTTCTGCATCAGGAGCGAGCCCGGCGTTATCCTCTCGTATTCGGGAGGAGCTATCGAAGCAGTATGGCTCGGAATATATAGGCAGTACAGCTAGGCTGAAGGAGCTTCGTGAACGGGTGAAGCTCACCATAGCCGACCATAGGCTGCGACGCGAGGTGTTGAAGCTTGCAGCGCACGAAGCGCCATGGCAAGGCGAGGAAGACGGCGATTTAGACGGCTGGATTAGGCGGCTCATCGCAGCAACTGACAGGAGGAATACATAAATGACAGCACACATTAAGGAAAAGCGTACCATAATCGTAGGGACCCGCCAAAGTGCACTGGCGCTTACACAAACAGGGCAAGTGATTGACGAGCTTAAACGAATCAGTGAGCAGCATGGCTTCGACTATTCGTTCGAAATTCGAAAAATCGTCACAAAAGGCGATCAAATTCTCGATGTGACGTTATCGAAGGTTGGCGGAAAAGGATTGTTCGTAAAGGAGATCGAGCAAGCGCTGCTGGATGGCGAAATTGATATGGCGGTCCATAGCATGAAGGATATGCCATATGAGCTGCCTGAGGGGTTAGTGAATGGGGCGATTCCGAAGCGCGTTGATCCGCGCGATTGCCTCATTATGAAGCAGGGAGACAGTCTCGCTGCTTTGCCGCAGGGCGCAAAAGTTGGAACGAGCAGCCTGCGCCGCTCATCTCAGCTCAAAAATCTGCGTCCCGACTTAGTTGTACAATCCATTAGAGGCAACATTGATTCCCGTATTCGCAAGCTGGAAACGGAAGGGTTCGATGCCATCGTTCTTGCAGCCGCTGGTCTCAGCAGAATGGGCTGGGAAAACCGTATATCTGCCTTTTTGCAGGAGGACGTATCGGTGCCGGCTGTTGGGCAAGGTGCGCTTGGTATAGAATGCCGAGGAAATGACGGACAGATTCGCGAGCTGCTTGATTTATTTAATGATGCCGAAACCGCTTATGCGGTTCGGGCCGAGCGGAGCTTTCTTGGCGCGCTTAATGGCGGCTGCCAAATTCCGATTGGCGCACATGCCGTTGTGTGTAAAGGGGCAGACGGTACGCTGGAAGGCGCGGAGCTTATGCTAACTGGAATTGTAGGCTCGGCGGATGGAGAAGTGCTGCTGAAGGAAATCAAGAGGGGCAGCGATCCAGAGGCGCTGGGTAAGGAAGTGGCCGCAGCGCTTATTGCAAGAGGAGCGGACCGCATTTTAGCGGAAATCGGGGGATAGCCATGATGGGGAAAGGTATCGTTTATTTGGTTGGCGCGGGGCCAGGTGACGCCAAGCTGATTACGCTTCGCGGCTTGGAGTATCTGAAGAAAAGCGACGTTGTCGTCTACGACCGCTTGGCAAGCCCAAGGCTGCTTGCACATATGAAGCCGGGCGCTGAGAAAGTATACGTAGGCAAGCTTCCCGATCGCCACACGATGAAGCAGGAGGAAATTAACCAGCTGCTTGTGGACCTTGCTTTGCAAGGCAAGGTAGTGACGAGGCTTAAGGGTGGCGATCCGACGATTTTTGGCCGCGTAGGCGAGGAAGCGGGACTGCTTAAGGAGAACGGCATAAGCTTTGAAATTGTGCCCGGTATTACTTCTGCGATTGCTGTGCCTGCTTATGCTGGCATTCCGGTGACACATCGTGATTTCGCTTCCTCACTTTCAATCATTACGGGACATGAAAGCCCTGATAAGCTGGATCGCTCGATCTATTGGGACAAGGTAACGAATGCTACAGGAACGCTTATTTTTCTAATGGGCGTAGCCAAAATTGGCTATATTGCCAATCAGCTCATGAAGCATGGCAAGCTTGGCACGACGCCTGTTGCGTTAGTGCGCTGGGGAACGAGAGTCGAGCAGCAGACCGTTGTCGGCACGCTTGCTACGATTGAGCAAATGGTGCGGGAGGCTAATTTTCAGCCGCCAGCTGTCATTGTCGTTGGCGATGTAGTGCTGCAGCGGGAGCAATTGCAGTGGTACGAAAGCAAGCCGCTGTTTGGCACGCGCGTGCTTGTAACGCGAGCGAGAGCACAGGCAAGCGAGCTGGCTGACCTTGTAGATGAGCTGGGCGGCGAACCATGCGAATATCCTGTCATTGATATCCGCGAGCCTCAGGAGGCCTCAGCGGTCGCTACACTGCGTGCTGCACTTTCGGAAGCGGAGCAATATGGCTGGCTCATGTTCACGAGCGTAAATGGCGTGGAGTATTTCTATCGGTGGCTGCGGCGCTTCGGCATTGATATCCGGCGCTTCCATAAGGCGAGAATCGCCGCCGTTGGCCCGAGGACAGCCGAGGCGCTGGAAAATCGCGGGCTGACTGTCGAGCTGCTGCCAGCAAAGTTTCAGGCTGAAGGGCTGCTGGAGCAGCTTGCTGACGAGCTGCAGGCTGGCGAGCGGGTACTGCTGCCGCGTGGTGACTTGGCGCGTGAGGTGCTGCCGCGCGAACTGGCAGCCAAGGGACTGCTGCCAACGGAAATTGACGTATACGAAACCGTGCTTGCCGATACGCAGGATGATCAGGTGCTGGAATGGATCAACGAGCAGCAGATTCACATGATTACGTTCACCAGCTCCTCCACGGTGACGAACCTGCTGGAGAAGCTGCGCCGCAGCGGCATTAGCGATCCTGTTCAAGCGATTTTGGACATTCCGGCGATCAGCATTGGGCCGCTGACATCAGCTACGATGAAAGAAGCAGGCCTGCGTGTAGCCGCTGAGGCTGAGCAGGCGACAATTCCATCGCTTATTGATGCGATGATTAAGTACCGCAGTGCAGAACGGACATAAGGCATTATTTTTTAATATATAAGCATTCATAAGTTTCATAATTAAAATCAGCTTGTATTTCACCCTCGCAACGGCAGCATTGCCGCCGAATACAAGGACAGCTGTTTACGCTTGTACAGATGGGCAAATACTTGGTGCAGCTAACAAATGAGGCAAATGCTAGCCGTAATTCGCATAGCGCAAGCCTCACAAAACAGTTGGAGGAGGAATAGAAGATGGCATTTCCTGTCGTAAGACATCGGAGATTGCGGCAATCCGCCGCTCTTCGCAGCATGGTTAGGGAAACGGCGCTTTCTGCTAATGATTTTATTTATCCTATTTTTGTAACGGTGGGCACGAACGTGAAGGAAGAAATCGCGTCAATGCCAGGCGTTTATCATTTTTCATTAGACCGCTTGGAAGAGGAGATCAGAGAGGTTGTGGCTCTGGGTATTCCATCCGTCATGCTGTTTGGCGTTCCTGCTGACAAAGATAGCGAAGGCACCTCCGCATTTGCGCCTGATGGCATTGTGCAAGAGGCCATCCGTGCGGTGAAGAGCTGGGCGCCAGAGCTTCTCGTTATTGCAGATACATGCCTTTGTCAATTTACAGATCATGGCCATTGCGGCCTAATCCATGTGCATGAGCGTACAGGCAACGCAGAGGTTGATAATGATGCCTCGCTGATACAGCTTGTTCGTACAGCCGTTTCCCAAGCAGAGGCAGGCGCGGATATGATCGCTCCATCCAACATGATGGACGGCTTCGTGGGCGCTATTCGCGAAGGCTTAGACGAAGCGGGCTTTACGCATATTCCGATTTTGTCCTACGCGGTCAAATATGCTTCCGCTTTTTATGGACCGTTTCGTGAAGCGGCGCATTCAACACCGCAATTCGGCGACCGCAAGACGTATCAGATGGATCCTGCCAATGCGCGCGAGGCGCTGCGGGAAGCGGAGTCTGACGTCATTGAAGGCGCGGATATGCTAATGGTTAAGCCAGCGCTTGCGTATATGGACGTTATTCGCCTGCTTAAGGAGCATTTTGACCTGCCGGTGGCAGCGTACAATGTGAGCGGCGAATATGCGATGGTAAAAGCGGCAGCGGCAAATGGGTGGATTGACGAGCGCGCTATCGTATTGGAGACGCTGACCGGAATGAAGCGGGCTGGTGCGGACATTTTGATTACGTACCATGCGAAGGATGCGGCACGCTGGTTGAAAGGGGCTGAATAGTCGATGAATCATTCATCTACAGGCAGAAGCGATACACGCTCACGCGAGGCATTCGCGCGGGCCAAGCAAGTCATTCCCGGCGGTGTGAACAGTCCGGTTCGCGCTTTTAAATCCGTAGGCTTGAACCCGGTTTATATGGAGCGCGGCCAAGGCAGCCGCGTATTTGATATCGACGGCAACAGCTATATTGATTACGTCGCTTCATGGGGACCGCTCATTATGGGTCATGCGCATCCCGAAGTTGTCGAAGCGATCAAGCGTACCGCAGAAAAAGGCACCAGCTTTGGGGCACCGACTGAACTGGAGACGCTTATGGCGGAGCTGGTGTGCGAGCGCTTGCCTTCGGTCGATGTGGTTCGGATGGTCAACTCCGGCACAGAAGCGACGATGAGCGCTTTGCGTCTTGCACGCGGCTTTACGAAGCGCAGCAAAATCGTCAAATTTGAAGGCTCTTATCATGGTCATGCCGACAGCTTGCTCATTAAAGCGGGTTCCGGTGTGGCGACGCTAGGCTTACCTGATAGTCCCGGCGTTCCAGAGAGCATTGCCTCGCAGACGATAACCGTGCCTTACAATGATATCGAGTCGATCAAGCTCGTATTTGAAAAATATGGCGAGGAAATTGCCTGCGTCATCGTCGAGCCGATTGCCGGCAATATGGGCGTAGTTCCGCCGCTTCCGGGCTTTCTGCAAGGCCTGCGTGATATAACGGAGCAATACGGCAGCCTGCTTATTTTTGATGAAGTAATGACCGGTTTTCGCGTCCACTACAGCAGTGCGCAAGGGCTGTACGGAATTAAGCCAGATATCACTTGCTTCGGCAAGGTAATCGGGGGCGGATTGCCGGTCGGCGCTTATGGCGGCAGACGCGATCTGATGGAGCTTATAGCGCCGAGTGGTCCAATTTATCAGGCGGGCACGCTGTCCGGCAATCCGCTGGCGATGGCTGCTGGTTATACGACGCTCAAGCTACTGACGCCGGAAACATATGAGCTTCTGGAGCGCCAAGCGGTTCGGTTGCAGCGCGGCTTTGAAGCAAATGCGAAGGCGGCTGGCATTGCTTCGACGATTAATCGTGTCGGCTCGATGGTATGTCCGTTTTTCACCGAAACGCATGTCATCAATTACGATACAGCCAAAACATCCGATTTAGAGCGCTTCAAGGCGTATTTTGCCGCTATGCTGGAGCTTGGCGTGAGCGTCGCTCCATCGCAGTTTGAAGGCATGTTCGTATCGGCTGTCCATACCGATGAAGATATTGATGCAACGATTGCTGCCAACGCGGCTGCTTTGAGCAGATTGTAGTTCTCTAGCAAGCAATAAGCTAGGCGATGGCATTTCAAAATAGGAGGTTTCATTCCATGCCAATGCTTCACTATAAGCGGGCGGGGGAGTGGCTTGAGCTGGATTGGCAGGAGCTGTCAGAAGGCTCATGGTCTGTGCAAAAAAACGACGGGCAGCCTGGAGAAAGCACCGGATCACTCGAGGCCGGCAGTCATCCGCATTACGTGCGGCAGTGGCTGCTGGCCCGTTCTCTTTTTCCAGAAAAATGGATTAATCGGCTGTTCTCTATCGGAGGCATCCGTTTTGACGGACAACGTGTTCAATTGCTCGCTTTTCCCGCTGCTGATCCGCATAGCGATAAGTTGTATCGCCAAGCAAAGCTATCGCCGAATGCTCCGCGCCCTATCGTTCTGTACGAGGATGATTTTTGCCTCGTTCTATATAAGGATGCGGGCATGGCTGTGCATGGCACAGGCGCCAATCAGGCAGGAACGCTGGATGAAGCGGCGGCACGTCATATGCTGCTGAAGGGAGATCCGCTGCCTGTTCGGCACATCCACCGTCTTGATGATGATACCTCGGGTCCCGTCCTTTATTCCAAAAATGATTTCGCCCAGTGGAAGCTGGACGAAGCGATGCGCCGCAAGGCGATCGACCGCCGCTATATTGCGTTCGTTCAAGGGCGGCTGCGCCAGGGCGCAGGCACCGTTGATGCTCCAATTGGCAAGGATCGCCATCATCGCTCCAGAAGGCGTGTTGCACCGGGCGGTGATTCCGCTGTAACCCACTATGAAGCGGTCGAAAACTATGGAGCGGCTACGCTTGTCCGTTTGCAGCTGGAGACGGGTCGAACGCATCAAATTCGCGTCCATATGAGCCACTTGGGCCATCCGCTGCTTGGCGATGCGCTTTACGGGGGCTCTGTGAAGCTGCTGAAGACGCAGGCGCTGCATGGTGAGCGACTTCTGTTTGCCCATCCGTGGACGGATTTGCCTGTGGAGGTTGCGGCCCCGGAGCCTGATTGGCTTGCCGAATTAAGAGCTAAATTGTAGCTGCTGCAAAAGATAGTCATGCTCTCCCCCCCTAGCCCATATAGATAATTAGTGAGAGTAGCATTTTTAGCCCAAGCATTGTTTAAATGGGTCAGTATAGGGAGGGAGGACTTGAGCGTGACGGATCAAACGAAAGGCTTGCGCTTTGATGTGTATGAACGCGTACATCTGTCGGATGAAGTTGCCGATATTGATGAGCTGGAAGAAATTGAGCTTGTGCCTCGCATTCAGGTTGTTGAGCAGGGGGAGCACGCAGTATTAAAAGGCCAGCTGCTGCTAAGTGGCGTATATCGCAGTACGAATGAAGCCGCTCCGCTTCAGGTGTTGGAGCATTTCATCCCCGTCGAGATTACAATGCCGCTCAATCGGATTTCGCGGCTGGACGATGTGACGGTGGAAATTGATAATTTCGACGTCGATTTGTTGTCATCGCGTACGCTTAACATTACCGGGGTGTTGTCGCTTCGGGGCATTCTCGTAGAGCCGCAGCAGGAGACGGAGGAGGCGTGGCGCGAGGAGCCATTCACCGTCGTCCATGATCGTGCAGATACGAGTCAGGCATCGTTCGAAGAGGAGCTTCGGCGGAGTGGTGACGAACCCTTTGCAGCTGACGAGGCCGCTGAGGTCGCAAAGATTGCTCTGGGAGCGCAAGCGGAGCCTTATTTTGCTGGACAGGAAGGGCAATTGCCTTTCAGGGGCGAGCAGGAGGAAGCTGAGGCGTTTAATGGGGCTGCTCAAGAGCTCAATGAGTCTGATTCTGGTCTTGAAGCTTACAATGCTTATAATGAGCAGGCGTATGAAGAGGCTGACGAGCGCGAGGAGGCAGAGGAAGGACCGGAGGCTGGTGTTACGATCTCGCCTTCGCCGCGTGATACAGGCTGGTCGGCAGCCGAGTGGTTTCAGGAGCAAAATCATTCCGGGTCGCAGCCGAGCTTTAACACGAATTTTAATTCACCGCCTGCTTATGCGCAGCAGCCAGCTGTAACTGGGCTGGGTCATGGCATTGCGCAGGATAGGCAGCAGGGAGCTTCTGCCTATCAGCAAGCGGAGGATCTTGGCTGGAGCCCGGGGGGACAACCGCTTCAGGAAGAAGAAGCCTACATTCCGGCGGCAGCAGAGCAGAGCGGCCACGACGCTTCTCCGTGGCAGGAGAGCGAGCTCGAACGTTTAAGCGAGTGGCAGGAGGCGGAGGAAGCAAGTGCGGAGCCGCAGGCAGAGCCTGAGAAGCAGGAGATGCGCATAGCCTTTGGCAGCAAGGCGCCGGAAACGGCGGCATCGCCTGCATCAGGCGTCGGGCTTGTGACGCTGCTGCAAACGAGCAAGCGTGAGCAATTGGCGCGGCAAGCAGCGGAGCAGGAGGCAGCGGAATATGCGTTGGAGCAGACGAAGGCACAGCAACCCGCAGGCGATGAGATCGAATGGCGCAATTTGTTTTTGAAGCAATCCGATGAGCGGGAATTCCGTAAAATTCGGGTATGCATCGTGCAGCGCGATGAGACGCTTGATTCCATTGCGGTGCGCTACAGCTTGAATCCGCGGGAGATTTTGCTATACAACGGCTTAAATGAGTCGGCGGTGGAGGAAGGGCAGCTGCTCTATATTCCATAGCGCACATTAATTTATCTAATCAAAATACAACGTTCTTCAGCGCCTGTATTAGGCAGCTGAAGAACGTTATTTGCATTTATATAACTTTCAAACAGCTAATCTATCAAGAAATAATTGTAAACTTATTTTTCAACAGGTATACTAAGTGAGATTTATTTCATTTAAATACATGTTATAGGGTGGGTTCGATGGGGAAAATGTACAAGCTTATTATTACCATTATTTTAATTCTAAGCCTGCCATCCACTAGCTTTGCGGCCGTAAGTCAAAGCAGTGAAGGGAAGGAAGAAAGGATCAGACATGCAGTACAAATTTATTATGATTTGAATTCTAGCAAGCTTGTGGTAAAGACAACCGAAATCAGCTTCGATACAGGAAAAAGAAAGATGAACGAATACACATTTAATGATAAAGATATTCAGCTGAATAGTGCGGATGGGTATATTCATGAAAATAAATCTATAATTAGCATTTCACCAACTAGTGTAAAAGCATATGCTGCCATTATGCAAAAAGGTAAGACGGAGAAGTATACTAAAAACTTTTTAATCACACTTTATGAGTTTGACTATAATACAAAAACGGTTCGTAAAATCAAGCAATTTAAGGATCAGACGACTGCCTATTCATCCAGGTTGATTCATCTATATCGTTCATTAGGAATCTACTCTATTTATTCTGAGAAAAAGGATGAATATGACTATTTTTCTTTAAAAGATAATAAGCGTGCCTACTCTGGTGGATTAATAATTGAACCCCGAGAGGTGGTTGATACACAATTCACATTAAATCCGCATCCCAAATCGGGGGGCTACGGGGTATATTGCCCTGACAATAATTACGTTAATTGCCATCTTGTCAATTATGGTGGAGGGAAGGGAGAAACGGTTAAAATAACCTCTCACCAGAAAACAAATCATACAAATGGACCAATGGATGCAACGTTTTTCTTTGGGACAACAACGGTTAGGAAGCAAAATGAGACAATCAATGCTCAAATAAAATGGACAGTGACAGGTACAGTTAAGGGTAGCAAAAGTATTTTGTTTCAAGGTCCTGCAACTCATTTAAAAACGTATGTGTCTCCTTCAAATAAATATCTAGTGTTAATCGCAGAAACACAGGTGAAAGATGCTGTTACAGCATCTGTTGTTTATATTTATGATTTGAAGTCGCTAAAGCTTATAAAAAAATATAACTCGGAGTATAAGGCGACTGCTGAAGGCATTAATTGGCTTTCAGATGAGGTATATATGATTCAGTATTATTTTGCAAGGCCTGCTAGCTATCCACCTTTCATTTATTATATTCCCTATGGCTTAAGTTTGCCTGTTACGTATGAAGAAACGTGGCAATGGGGCGTGGATACCTTTAGTCACAAGGAGATGTTTTATTTAACACGTCCCTTAGCAATCACATCAGGCGGAGCATATTTACGCTATAGTAATCAACCTGCTTTTATTATGAGAGGAAAATATTATGTCCCATTAAAAGAGTTTTCCGAAGGGTTTAAATTGGATTATAGCATTGGCAAAACAGATATCGAGTTTACAAGAAATGGTCGAACAGCAAGGCTGCCGATTAAGGATAGCGGTGTTATTCAGTTGACGAACAACACCTTTGTTCCATTAGGTGACTGGAATATAGAGTTGGGCTTGAAGGTGCAAAGTCTTCAAAAATCCCTTTGGAATAACGAGCTTTCCTTATCTGATGCCGAGCGGAAAAATGGCTTTGGTTTGCAGGAGTAGCTTAACGATTAATTGGATGGGCAAATGTGAGAGGTCATCCGAAATAATGTACTAGCCTTATTTGACTTTTTTTCACAAAGAGTGTATCATTAAATAAATATGTCTTTAAGTCAACGAACGACGTTGAAGGGGAAGAGTACGCAGCCAAGCCTTCAGAGAGCGGAGCCGTTAGTGCTGAGAGTTCCGCAGGATTTTACTCGTACAAGTCGCCCTGGAGTTGCTTGAATCAAGCGGATTGCCATTCGTGAATTCAAGCCGGCCACAGCCGTTATCTGTTTGAGTGCCGCGCAGCTGCAAGACGCGCGGAACAAAGGTGGTACCACGGAAGCTAACCTTTCGTCCTTTGCTATAAGGGCGGAAGGTTTTTTTGTATTCAAAATTAAGTATGGATGCCATTATGCGATATGTGGAGGATGGAGCTTATGTCTGAAAATCAAACGACGCCGGCGATGCCGACGACCTACGACCCAAAAGCCGCTGAACTGAAGTGGTATGACTTCTGGATGAATGGAAAATTTTTCGAAGCGGGTCAGCGCCCAGAGGCCGAGACTTATACGATCGTTATTCCCCCGCCGAATGTAACGGGCGTTTTGCACATTGGGCATGCGCTCGATTTCACCTTGCAGGATATTCTCATTCGCTTTAAGCGGATGCAGGGCTTTGATGCTCTGTGGCTGCCGGGAACGGACCATGCAGGCATTGCAACCCAGACGAAGGTGGAGCAGAAGCTGCGCGAGCAAGGACAATCCCGCTACGATCTCGGACGCGAGGCTTTTTTGGAGCAGGTATGGGATTGGAAGGAGCAATACGCGGAGACGATTCGCGGCCAATGGGCAAAGATGGGGCTGTCGCTCGATTATTCGCGTGAACGCTTCACACTTGATGAGGGGCTGTCCAAGGCTGTTCGCGAGGTTTTTGTACAGCTGTACAAGAAAGGCCTTATTTACCGCGGCAAAAAAATCATCAACTGGGACCCGGCTGCGAGAACGGCCTTGTCCGATATTGAGGTTGAGCATAAAGAGCTGAACGGCCATTTATACCATTTGCAATATCCGCTTAAGGATGGCTCAGGGCATATTACGGTTGCGACAACACGTCCGGAAACGATGCTTGGCGATAGCGCGGTTGCCGTTCATCCTGAAGATGAGCGTTACCAGCACCTGATTGGCCAAATGATCGTATTGCCCGTTATCGGTCGTGAAATTCCAATTATTGGCGACGAATATGTAGATAAGGATTTTGGCTCCGGTGCTGTTAAAATTACGCCTGCCCATGATCCGAATGACTTTGAGGTAGGCCTTCGCCATGATCTGCCGCAAATTATCGTGATGGACGAGTCCGGCAAGATGAATGCGGAAGCTGGCCCTTATGCGGGACTGGATCGTTTCGACTGTCGCAAGCAGCTTGTGCAGGATTTGCAGGAGCAGGGCGTGTGCGTGCTGATTGAGGATCATGTTCATCAGGTAGGTCATAGTGAGCGCAGCGGTGCAGTTGTTGAGCCTTACCTGTCAACGCAATGGTTCGTTGAAATGAAGCCGCTCGCTGAACAGGCAATTAAAGCGCAGAAATCCAGCGAAGGGGTAACCTTCGTTCCGGACCGTTTTGAGAAAATTTATTTGCACTGGATTGAAAATGTACATGACTGGTGTATTTCCCGTCAGCTGTGGTGGGGACACCGTATTCCAGCTTGGTATTGCGATGCCTGCGGTGAAATGCATGTAGCACAAGAGGAAGTAACGAGCTGTCCATCTTGTGGCAGCACGGAGCTTCGCCAGGATGAGGATGTTTTGGATACATGGTTCAGCTCAGGTCTGTGGCCGTTCTCGACGCTTGGCTGGCCAGAGCAGACAGAGGACTTAAAACGCTACTATCCGACGAATGTTTTGGTGACGGGCTACGATATTATTTTCTTCTGGGTATCCCGAATGATTTTTACCGCATTGGAGTTTACGGAGCAAAAGCCGTTCAAGGATGTGCTGATTCACGGTCTCGTACGCGATGCGAATGGCAATAAAATGTCCAAGTCGCTTGGCAACGGCATCAATCCGCTGGAGGTCATTGAACAGTACGGCGCTGATGCGATGCGCTATATGCTTTCGACAGGCAGCACGCCGGGACAGGATTTGCGCTTCCGCTTTGAGAAGGTTGAGCAGGCACGCAACTTTGCGAATAAAATTTGGAATGCCTCGCGTTTTGCGCTGATGAATCTGGAAGGATTCGCAGCGAGCGACATTGATATTACGGGCAAGCTAGGTACGGCGGATCGCTGGATTTTGCACCGCCTGAACGAAACGGTTCGCGAAGTAACCCGTTTGATGGACAGCTATGAGTTTGGAGAAACGGGACGCCAGCTGTACAATTTCATCTGGGATGACCTATGCGACTGGTATATTGAGTTTGCGAAGCTTAACCTCTATGGCAACGATGAAGAAGCGAAGCAAGCGACAAAATCGGTGCTCGCTTATGTGCTTGACCGCACGCAGCGCCTGATTCATCCGTTTATGCCTTACATCAGTGAGGAAATTTGGCAGCATCTGCCGCATGAAGGCGAGACGATTACGCTTGCCGCATGGCCGCAGTACGATGCTGCGCTAGAGGCGCCTGAAGCAGTGAAGGAAATGGAGCTGCTGATGGATATTATCCGCTCGGTGCGCAATGTCCGCGCGGAAGTAAATGTGCCGATGAGCAAAAAAATCGAGCTGTTGATTAAGCCAACGAGCGAGGCTGAAGCGGTCATTCTGACTCGCAATGAAGAGTTTGTCCGCCGGTTCTGCGGAACCTCGAAGCTTGAGACTGGTCTTGATTTATTGGCTCCGGATAAGGCGATGAGCGGTATTGTAACGGGTGCGGAGCTGTACTTCCCGCTTGCAGGGCTGATTGATATTTCGCAGGAAATCGCAAGGCTTGAGAAGGAGCTTGCGACGCTTAACAGCGAAGTAACCCGCATTGAGAAAAAGCTGGGCAATGAGGGCTTTGTAGCGAAGGCGCCTGCGAAGGTTATCGAAGAGGAACGCTCCAAAATGAAGGATTATGCGGACAAACGCGATAAGGTTCAAGCTAGAATCGCGGATTTGCGCGGATAGACACCGGGAAGAAAGAAGGCGTTTCTACGATGACAAATCATCTCTCAGGCCAGCCGGAAAGCGGCGGGCTTCAGTCGTACCAGGAAGCGGTGGATTGGATAAATGGCCTTATTCCGTTTGGAATAAGGCCTGGTCTTGAGCGGGCTCTAGTATTGATGGAGCGGCTTGGCAATCCGCATCGCAGATTGAAGTTTATCCATGTCGCTGGAACGAACGGCAAAGGCTCTACCTGTGCTTTTTTGACGAGCACGCTCATTAAATGCGGTTATGATGTTGGTACGTTCACATCCCCATACATTACGAAGTTTACGAATCGTTTTCAATATAACAATGCGGATATTGAAGAGCAGACGCTGCTTGAGCTGTCGAATATGCTAAAGCCTGTCGTTGAGGAAATTGCGGCAACTGAGCTGGGGTCTCCTACGATGTTCGAGGTGTCTACGGCGCTGGCTATATTGTATTTCGCTAAAGTAACCTATCCCGATTATGTCGTATGGGAAACGGGGCTTGGCGGACGAATGGACGTTACGAATATTGTGACGCCTGTTCTCTCTATCATCACCAATGTCGGGCATGACCATATGGATCGCCTTGGTGATACGCTGGAGAAGGTGGCAGCGGAAAAGGCAGGCATTATTAAGCCCGGCGTTCCTGTTGTGAGTGCGGTTACGCAGCCAGAAGTGATTGAAGTGATTCGGCAAAAAGCGATCGACAGCAAAAGCTCGCTCTATTTGTTAGGCGAGCAGTTCAGCGAGACGGCGCTTTCGGTCCGCGAGGATGAGCAAACGTTCCGTTTTGATGGGCTTTTCCGTCCGATTCATCCACTAACGATCACGCTCAACGGAGCTCATCAGCGCGCGAATGCAGCGGTCGCAGTGATGGCCCTTGAGGTGCTTCGCCAATATGCGGCTCTTATTGTGGAGGATGATGCGCTGGAGGAGGGGCTGCGCCTTGCCGCATGGCCCGGGCGTCTGGAAATGGTGTCGCATTCCCCGCGTATTCTCATTGATGGCGCTCATAATCCTGAGGGAGCACAGACGCTTGCTGCCGCATTAAAATCAACCTATCGTTATGATCGTTTAATCCTAATGATGGGTATGCTGGATAATAAGAATCATCGCGAGGTTATGAAGCATATACTGCCAATAGTAGATACGCTAATTGTGACCGAGCCTGATTTTCGCAACAAAAAGGATGCGCAGGCGTTGGCTGATCTCGTACGTGCTGTGCAGGGGGACGAGGATTTTGAACTGATTGTGGAGCCTGACTGGAAGGCAGCGCTTGAGCAACTGCAGCATTTGACCGGGGAAACAGACCTTGGGGTTGTGACCGGCACGCTTTATTTAATAGCGGACGTTCGCGCCCGCTTATTGTACAACTCTGATTCTGAAAAAGGTTGGTGAACCGTCTTTGAATACAGCAAAACATGTTCATTTCATCGGAATAGGCGGTTACGGGATGAGCGCTATCGCCCGCGTTATGCTGGAGAAGGGCTATACGGTAACGGGTTCTGATGTCGCTCGTCAGGAGCTCACTGAGAAGCTGGCGGCGAAGGGCGCAAAAATCTATATCGGTCATGAGCCGGAAAATATTAAAGGTGCGGAGCTGGTGGTTTACTCCACTGCGCTAACACAGGATAATGTAGAGCGCCGTGCCGCGGAAGCTCTCAATATTCCGGTGCTGCATCGTTCGCAAATGCTGGCTCAGCTTATGAATGAAGGCAAGGGCGTTGCTGTTGCCGGCGCTCATGGCAAGACGACGACCTCATCAATGATCGCGCTCGTTATGGAAAACTGCGGCACCGATCCAACGTATATTATTGGCGGCGAGATTGTAAACGTCGGCACAAATGCAAAGGCGGGAAAAGGGGATTACGTCGTAGCGGAAGCCGACGAGAGCGATGGCTCTTTCCTGCATTATCAACCGTCTATTGCGATTGTAACCAATATCGAACCGGATCATTTGGAAAACTATGACGGGGATTTCGGCAAGCTGAAGGCTGCCTACGTTCAGTTTCTGTCGCAGGTAAAGCCGGATGGCAAAGCTATCGTATGCGCGGACGATGACAACATTGACGAGATCATCAGCAAGCTGTATGCAGGCCAATCGCTCGACCCATCACAGCTCGTTACTTACGGCATTGATGGTGAAGCCCAGTACAAGGCAGAGAAAATCGTGCTTGGTGACCGCAAAGTATCGTTCGAGCTGACCCACCATGGAAAGCTGCTGGGCGAGGTTGAACTGTCTGTGCCAGGTAAACATAATGTTTATAACGCGATGGCAACCATTATTACCTGTCTGGAAGCAGGGCTGCCTTTTGCACAAATTGCGAACGCCATTCGTGATTTCATTGGCGCGAAGCGTCGCTTTCAGGTGCTCGGCGAAGTAGAGGACATTCTCGTTATTGACGATTATGCCCATCATCCTACTGAGATCAGTGCAACGATCAGTGCTGCCAAAGCGACGGGCAAACGGATTGTCGCTGTGTTCCAGCCGCAGCGCTACACGCGCACCTATTTCCTTCTCGACCAGTTCAGCCGAGCGTTTCCGGAGGCGGACGAGGTCATCATTACCGATATTTATTCACCAGCTGGCGAACAGCAAATTGAGGGCGTCAACTCGGAGAAGCTGGTTGAGCTGATTAAGACGAACAGCAATGCGAATACGACGTTTATTGCAACAAAGGAAGAAGTGCTGGAGTATTTGAAGACAGCTGCTTCTGCTGGCGATTTAGTCATCACGATGGGAGCCGGCGATATTTGGAAAACGGCGGATGCTTTGGCTAAATGGCTGAAGGCAGGTCGTAAATAAGCTGCTGTCGCTTGCATAAGGACATATGAACTCCATTAAAACGCTGGAAAACGTGAAAATCGTTTTCCAGCGTTTTTTGTTTCGTTGCCAACAGGGGCTGCGTCCATATAATGGAGATGACTTTGAAGATATTTACATCATGCATTCAAATGGGCTAGCACCGCTTTTGTAGTATGGATACAATTCCCTCAGCTTTTTATAGCAAAAAAGGTTGTCGACTGTACGAAACTTGCGGTAAGCTGCGAATGTTATTTAAGATATAAGATTTTATAAGTTTTGCACTTATAAATGGGCTTATATTTCTCGGTGAAACGGGCTGCGCCGCCAAAGGACGACGAAGTCGTTTTGCTAGCGTATTCGTTTGTTCATAATCATAAATCTCTTAATTGTCTCATAGAGTAGGAATAGAAGAATGAGACAAGGAGAGAATGACATGAACTCAAAAAACCGCATTACGTACCGTTTCGACCAAGCCGGACAAGCTTCACGCTCCGAAACTAAGCAGATGGCCGCGGCGCAGCCTGTTGCGGATATTCAGGCTGCTTCTGCGCAGCCTGGTGCTGCAAAGCAGGAAAGCTTTGCTGAAGTCATCCCCTTATATAAAAATGCAGCCTCTTATTCAGATGAGCAATTCAGTCCATGGAGCAGCCAGGCCGGGGAGGAAATGGATCGGCTGGAGCAATTGATTCGCGAGTCAGATCATCACTTGCCTGAACAAATTAAGACAAAGACGGCTGGTCGAATCCATTCTCATTCTCATGCCGATGCGCCCATTTTTTCGAAATCGCCGAAACATATAGTGGATAATGAGTCTCCTGTTTCTAATACTAAGGAGCAGTACCCGATGGACGGGAAGGAAGAGGGGCTGCTATCAAATGATCGTCGCCAGCAGCAGGCGCCGTCTTTCAGCGGCTCAAAATGGAATGACAATGGAGCGGAGCATGGGCCAGAAAAGTCCAACTATGGATGGGCAAATGACAGCGAGCGGCATTCGCCTGAGCTAGAGCTTGAACTAGGAAAACGTCCGGTTCGCTCTATTCGCAAGCTTGGCCATTCGCCCTCGTGGATCAACGTTTTTTTATCTGTCGCTGGGGCGCTGGCAACAGGAGCATTGTTCGGTTATTTGCTGCTATCTTTATTTTTGGATTCCTCCTCGGCGGTTCCCTTTAATTCGGGCGGGCAGTCGAGTGCGGTTAGCGGCAATCCAGCATCGCAAGGTGCGGAAAATGGCTTGGGCACGGAAGCAGGTGCCGGGAATGGCGGGAGCTCAGCTGCGCCGCTTGAAGCGGTAGAACTGGCTATCCAGCCACAAGCCTACCATTTGCTGCAATATGGCGTATTTAGCAACTCGGAAGGCAAGGATGCCGCAATGGAGGAGCTGGCTAGCAAGGGATATGCAGCTGCTGCTTCGACAACAGCAGACGACTACCGGGTATATGCGGGGATGGCGGGTGACCGCAGCAGGGCAATTGCGCTGAGCAAAATGCTGCCAGGCACCGAGGTCTATGTGAAGGAGCTGATTATTTTGGCTCCACAGAGGTTTCCTTTTTCAGGAAAGGCGTCAGAGGCTAACCATTTTTTTGAGCAGACGAATGCCTTGATAAGCATGCTGGATGATTTGACGCTGGCACAGCTGGAGCAGCCTGCTCTTGCTCCGCTTGGCGAGAATGCGGCGAAGGCTTGGAGGGCAGAGCATCAAAAATGGACGCTCAGCATAAAGGCGATGGAGTCCGGCATTCAAGACGAGGCGGGTAAAGCGTTGATGGGGGCGGTGGTCCAAGCGGTAAATACGGCAGCTTCGTCGCTTACGGAATATGATAAAAACCCTTCTCAGGCACACTTGTGGTCGGTACAGCGAGCGCTAATGGAAGCGATTCTGACACAAAAAACATGGTTTGAGACTATACGCGCATTGTAAACGGAAATCATACTAAGGTATAATAGAATGCAGTTGTCATTACTTGGCGAGAGGCGTTGAACGATGAAGAAAAATGGCTGGATGTTATTGCTTTTCCTAGTGCTCGGTCTGCTTGCGGGGGCATTGGTGGCACGCTGGCTGGAGTCGATTCCGGGAATAACTTTCTTGACCAAAGCGATTCAAGCTTCATGGTCTCCTGCCGTTGATTTATATGTGCTGAGCTTTACAATGACGATTAACTTCCAAATTAGCTTATTCAGTATTATTGGTGTTATAGTGGCTATATGGCTTTATCGCAAAATGTAAGCTTAAACGAAGGAGAGCTATACCTATGAATTCGATCAGCCAGTTCGTGCTGGCATCGTCGTCTCCGCGCCGGAAGGAACTGGTCGCCACTCTTGACCTTTCCTTGCCGGTTTATATTTTGTCCTCAGAAGCGGACGAAAGTGTGCCATCCGATTGGAGCCCCGAGCAAATTGTGGAGCAGCTGTCCTTGCGCAAGGCGCGGGCAACGGCCGAGCTTTTGCGGAAGCAAGGGAGTACCGAATCCTCTATCGTCGTAGGAGCGGATACCATTGTCGTTGTGGATGGCCATGTACTGGGCAAGCCAGTGGATGAGGCGGATGCTTTTGCTATGTTGAGCAGCCTACAAGGCAGAGCTCATGAAGTATATACAGGTGTTGCTTGTGTTTTAACGGAGAATGGTGAACAATCTGCGGCTCATCGCATGACGAAGGTGCATATGAGGCCGCTTAAGGATGAACAAATTCATCGTTATATTGCTACCGGGGAATCGTATGACAAAGCTGGGTCTTATGGCATTCAAGGTTATGGGGCCACGCTTGTTGAGCGGATCGAGGGCTGTTATTTCAACGTTGTCGGCTTGCCGCTGTCACTGCTGTCGGATATGCTCGCAGCGTATCGCATACATGTATTTTGATCCACGTATTTCAAGCTAACTTACGAAAGCAGGGATGGGCATGGAGCTACAGCGCCAATTCATACGTGATGTCCCACAGGAAGAACGTCCAAGAGAGCGATTGATGAAATATGGGGCCGAAGCGCTCAGTCACACGGAATTACTGGCCATTCTTTTGCGAACAGGCACGAAAAAGGAATCAGTTGTCCATCTTGCGGGTAATATCATGAAGGAATGCGGAAATTTGCGCAACCTAATGGATATGAGTCTGGAGGAGCTGACGGCTATTCGCGGCATCGGTCCGGCGAAAGCCATTCAATTGCGCGCGGGACTTGAGCTTGGACGCAGAGTGTCTCGTACGGGCAATGGCGAGGTTGTTACGGTGAAGCGACCAGAGGATGCGGCGAATTATGTTATGGATGAGCTTCGTCATTTGAGGAAAGAGCATTTCGTCTGTCTTTTTCTCAATACGAAAAATCACATCATTGCTCAAGAGACGCTTTCGATGGGCACGCTGAATGCCTCGCTCGTTCATCCAAGGGAAGTTTTTCGCGCGGCTATTAAATGCAGCAGCGCCTCGCTCATTTGTGTGCATAATCATCCGAGCGGCGATCCTACGCCGAGTCCTGAAGACATTGCGCTAACGAAGCGGCTCGTTTCTGCTGGAGAGCTGGTAGGTATTGAAGTGCTGGATCATCTCGTTATTGGTGATGGAAGGTTTATTAGTTTGAAGGAACAAGGCTACATGTAATATAATAAGAAGGATTGTGGCATTTCAGAAGGGAGCACTAACATGTTTGGTGGTTTATCGAAAGATCTTGGCATTGACTTGGGAACAGCTAATACTCTTGTGTACGTAAAAGGAAAAGGAATTGTCGTGAGGGAGCCGTCTGTGGTAGCCCTGCGTACCGATACGAAAACGATAGAAGCAGTTGGCGAGCAAGCGAAAAAAATGATCGGCAGAACGCCGGGCAATATTCGCGCCGTACGTCCAATGAAGGATGGCGTCATTGCTGACTTTGAAACGACAGCAACGATGATTAAATATTTTATTCGTTCCGCGCAAAAGCAAAAATCTTTGTTTCCGCGCCATCCGAACGTTATGATTTGCGTGCCGTCTGGCATTACTGCAGTTGAGAAGCGCGCGGTTGAAGATGCAGCGAAGCAAGCAGGCGCACGTGAAGCTTATACGATTGAAGAACCGTTCGCAGCAGCGATTGGCGCCGATCTTCCGGTTTGGGAGCCTACGGGCAGCATGGTCGTTGATATTGGCGGCGGAACGACAGAGGTTGCAGTGATTTCGCTCGGCGGGATTGTAACAAGCCGTTCGATTCGCGTCGCTGGGGATGAGATGGATGAGTCGATTATCCAATATATTAAACGCCTCTACAATTTGATGATTGGGGAACGTACAGCAGAGCAGCTTAAGATGGATTTGGGTACAGCACTTCCGCTTGATCCTCCGGAATCGGTAGAAATTAGAGGCCGCGATCTCGTATCTGGCTTGCCTAAGACGCTTGCAATAACATCGGATGAAGTGAGCGAGGCGCTTGCGGATACGGTGACCGCTATTGTGGATGCCGTTAAAATCACGCTTGAAAAATGCCCGCCAGAGCTCTCTGCGGATATTATGGATCGCGGTATTGTATTGACAGGCGGCGGAGCACTGCTTCGCAATTTGGACAAGCTGCTGCAGCGCGAGACTGGCATGCCGGTCATTGTAGCGGAAAACCCGCTTGATTGCGTAGCAATAGGCACCGGCCGTTCGCTTGACCATATTCATTTATTCAAGAGCAGAGGCGGCTCAGGCGGCCGTTCGAAACGCTAGAAGAGCTTCCTGCCAATTTGGCAAAAAATGAAAATGTGATTAGAACAGGCAGGTGATCGAGCTGTTTAAGCTGTTTAGAAATAAGCGCATGTTTATGCTTATGTTCGGGTTTATTCTGTTCATTGTGGTCATCGGCTTCTCGCTAAGTGACCGTAAGGAGCTGAGTATGCCGGAGAAATTTATCGGAGATTCAGTCGGATTCGTTCAGCAATGGTTTTATGTGCCCGCTGCTTCAATAGCGGGTTTCTTTGAGGATATTAGCAATCTCAGGGAGATTTATGAGGAGAATGAACAGCTTAGACTGACAGCAGCTGCCTATGCCCGCGACAAAATCGGCTATAACTTTCTGCAAGAAGATAATGAGCGCTTGCAGAAAGAGCTCAATTTCACAGAGCAGCAGAAAAAAATAAACAATTACAACTACCGCATTGCCCATGTCATTGCCGTTGACAATAATCCATACAGCAAGACGCTGGAAATCAATTTAGGCTCGCTGAATGGCATTAAGCAAAATATGGCGGTTACAACCATTGACGGCATTATCGGTATTGTCAGCCAGGTAAGGCCGAATACAGCAACGGTCATGCCGATTACGGAGCTAGATGAAAAGTCGCCTACTTCAAATGCGATTGCGGCGACTATTCTTGGCAAAAGCGACTCTTTCGGAGTGGTTACCAGCTACGATGATGAGACGCAGCGCTTGATTATGACGAGAATCGGGGAAAACGACAAAATGATCGTCGGTGATCTGGTCGTTACCTCAGGGAGCGACAGCGTCTACCCGCGCGGTCTTGTGATTGGAACGGTAGAGACAAAGGAAGTAGGCAATTTTGGCTTGACGTATACAGCTTCAATTGAGATGGCGGCAAATTTGAACCAGCTTAAAGAAGTGTTTGTCGTCGAGGTGTCTGCGTCGGAGGATGCGGGGAAATGAGTATGATGAGCACGAATCGGCTTATCCTGCTGTTGTTTTTGCTTTTTGTTATTGAAGGCAGCGTTATGCCTTGGATTATTCCGGTTGATTATGCGGGAAAAATTATACCGCATTTTAGCTTTGTTTTTGTATTATATGCTGCGCTGTATAGCGGTCGCCATCGGGCACTGATGTTTGGCATAGGTATTGGACTTATTCAGGATATCGTCTACTATGGTCATTTGCTCGGCGTACATACGTTCATGATGGGGCTAATCGGTTATTTTGCCGGACTTCTGTTCGATCGCCGCCGCAGCACGCTGCTTACTTGTCTGTCCGTCATTGGCTTTGCGTGTATTGCTTATGATTCAGCTGTTTATTTTATTTATTCGCTTTTTCGATTGACGGAGGAATCGTATGCTTTCGCGCTGCTGGATCATATTTTGCCTAGCTTATTTTTGCAGCTTGCCTTTGCTTTGGTTATTTATGTGCCCGTTCGCAAGCTGTATGAGCAGGATGCAAAGCTAAATCAGGATCAGGATGAGGAATAAATTGGTGGTTAAAGCAGGAATTCGATTGTTTCGAAAAGAATGCAATACGTTGGGGAGGGACAATCGTGGCCGAAAAGCAGCATATTATGATTAAAGGCGTCAAGGAAGGTCTCGTGTTCCTTCTCGACGATAGTTGTGAGCTTGATTTATTACTCGATGAGCTGCACTACAAGCTGGAGAAAACCCATCAGCAGCTGCTCACCGGCCCGCTCGTGCACGTCCATGTCAAGCTAGGCAGCAGACAGCTTGACGATGAGGATAAAGAACGGATTCGATCGGTTATTCGCACGCAGGGCAATCTGATTGTACAATCGGTAGAATCGGAGCCGCCGGCAGGCAGTCAGCCGCAGGCACCGCCACCCGGCATTCAGCTCCTTAGCGGAATTATCCGATCGGGTCAAACGATAGAGCGTGAAGGCGATTTGCTGCTGACGGGGGATGTGAACCCGGGAGGAACAATTATCAGCACCGGCGATATTTATGTGATGGGCGCGCTGCGTGGTGTCGCTCATGCTGGTGTTAGCGGAAGAACGGATGTTATTATTGCGGCCTCACTGATGCGGCCGACACAATTGCGCATAGCAGATATCATCAGCAGGCCGCCGGAGGAATGGATGTCGGGCGACCTTGCGATGGAGTTTGCTTTTTTGAATGAGGGAACGATGCAAATGGATAAAATTTCGCAATTATACCGTTTACGCAATAATCCGATTATGTTAAGAGGGGTGTAACTTATGGGAGAAGCGATTGTTGTCACATCTGGAAAAGGCGGCGTTGGCAAAACGACTACGACTGCGAATCTGGGAACGGCACTGGCTCTGCTTGGCAAGAAGGTATGTATGGTTGACACCGACATCGGACTGCGTAATTTGGATGTTGTTATGGGACTGGAAAATCGCATCATTTATGATCTAATAGATGTGGCAGAAGGTCGGTGCCGTTTGAATCAAGCGCTGATCAAGGATAAACGCTTTGACGAGCTGTATATGCTTCCAGCTGCCCAAACAAAGGACAAAAATGATGTATCGCCCGAACAAGTCAAAGACATGGTGCTGGAGCTGAAGAAGGAATTTGATTATGTCGTTATTGATTGCCCGGCCGGAATTGAACAGGGCTTCCGCAATGCGGTTGCGGGCGCGGATCGCGCTATCGTAATTACGACCCCAGAAAATGCGGCAGTCCGCGATGCGGATCGGGTAATTGGCCTGCTTGAGAAGGAGGGCATCGCTGCCAAAATCATCATTAACCGTATTCGTCAGAACATGGTGAAAAGCGGGGAAATGCTTGATATTGATGAAATTTGTCAGGTGCTCGCCGTTGATTTGCTCGGTATCGTGCCGGATGATGAGAAGGTTATTAAATCCGCGAATACAGGCGAGCCGACGGTGATGGACCCTTCGTCGCGGGCGGCGATTGCTTACCGCAACATTGCCCGCCGTATTTTGGGCGATATGGTTCCACTCATGCTGTTAGATGAGAAGGCAGGCGCCTTCAAACGGTTCCGCAAGTTTTTGGGAATAGGATGATTGCATTGTGCTGAATAAATTTAAAAAAATTGACTGGGGCATCGTTGCAATTCTAGTTTGTCTAATGGTTATTAGCTTGTTTGTAATATATAGTGCTACTTGGGACAATTCGCAATATGCTACATCAACTGAAAAAATGGCTATTTTTTATGGTGTTGGTTTTTTTATCACGATTTTTGCCGCTCTTTTTGATTACCGAATTTTGCTCAAAACCTGGCATATCTTATATGGCTTTGGCGTCGCTTTGCTGATCACCGTGTATTTTTTTGGATCTGTTATCAATGGAGCAAAAGGCTGGTTCAAACTCGGAAGCTTCTCTTTTCAACCGGCTGAAATCATGAAAATTTTTCTGATTATCGGGATTGCCTACATTATGGGACGAAGAAAAGGCGATAGATTAGGGTTTTCTCAAGATTTATTACCGATAGCGACTTTTTCCCTATTTCCGTTTGCGCTCGTCATGATGCAGCCTGATTTAGGAAATGCGATTATTTATCTCGTAATTGTGCTCGGAATGCTTTGGATTGGCAATGTTAAATATAAGCATGTTCTCTTAGGTCTTGCTGTTGTTGTTGGCGGTTTAATCCTGTTCATGACGCTGTTTAATATGTTCAATACGGAAATATATACTTATTTGAAAGAAAAAGAATTAACGCACTGGTACAATCGGATTAATACGTTCATGCATCCAGAGCAAGCCTCTGCTGATGCGAGCTATCAATCTCAAAATGCCAAAATAGCCATAGGCTCAGGCGGGCTTACGGGTGATGGTTATTTGCAGGGCGAGATGAAAAACGGGAAGTTCATCCCTTATCCGTACTCCGATTCCATATTTGCTGTTATTGGCGAGGAGTTTGGTTTTCAGGGTGCAGCCGTATTGTTGCTGCTGTATTTTCTACTCATTTACCGCATTATAATAATTGCCTTCAAATGTCATGATTTGCGCGCCGCCTATATGACAATAGGCATTGCCTCTATGTTCGTATTTCAGATTTTCCAAAACATTGGCATGATGATCGGCTTAATGCCGATTACCGGCATCACGCTACCATTCATCAGCTACGGCGGCACTTCACTGCTGCTCAATATGATATGTATCGGCATTGTAATGAGCATAAAGGCTCATCAGGAAGTTTATGAGCTGGCTGAATAATGGCTGAATAACCACATAGCTGCTTGGCAGGGCGCTGCAATTCTCTGGGAAGGGAAGGCAGCGTTCTTTTTCTTTTTGCCTGCTGAATTTGCATACTTGTCCGTTTTTCCTCATAAGGATGTAGAAGGAAACAAGCTCTCTGATAAGCGAGAGGGGGAGGAACGGATGATGGATACGAAGGAAGCGGTGCGAAGGCGCCGTGAAGAGAAAATTAGACGATTAATGGAGCAGCCCGTTCGGGATGGTTTCATGCAAGAGCAGCTTTCAAGAGCGGAATACAGCGTACCCGCTGCGCCTCCGCACTATCCGCCATTGGATGAGGAGGAGCGGGACCCCGAGAAATTGTGGAAGGAAAGCCCTAATCCTTGGGATGGGTGGACGCAGATACAGGATAATCAGCGAAGTCGGACGAGCCGCATGGATTATCGTTATGGACATTCGTCAGAAGAACCGCCGTATGCGGAACCGCCAAAAGGAGGACGACCACATCCCTTCCTTCGCGAGCTGCGCTGGAAAATAATTGCGGCTGCTGTATTGTTCGCTGGCATATGGGGTCTATACCAGATTGATGAGAAGTGGGCGATGGAGAGCCGGGCTTATGTAGCGCAGGCCCTACATGATGAGCTGGATTTTGCCAGTGCGGCAAAATGGTATAAGGAAACGTTTGCCGGAGCACCGACGTTTATTCCGATTTTTCAAGAGGCGCAGAAGGAGGCAACTGCTGCGGAAGGCGCAGTTAATCTGCCTATTGTTGCTCCGCTTGAGGGCGGTGCTATCGTACGTACCTTTGCCGAGCTGCTAAACGGTGTCGAGCTTGCGGGCTCATCGGAGGAAGCGGTAAATGCGGTAGAGACAGGCAGAGTGCTTGTTGTCTCGGAGCCATCGGATAATGGGGTAACCGTCGTCGTTCAGCATGCGGATGCTCGAGTCAGCGTATATGGCAAGCTAGGGTATGCAACAGTTGACGTGAATGATTGGGTGGAAGCGGGCGATCAGGTGGGGAGCCTGCGCAGGGCAAGCGGTGAGGAGCCGAGCCTGCTTTATTTTGCAATTAAGCAAAACGACCGTTATATTGATCCGGTAAGCGTGATCCCGCTTGGTTAAATGGAGGGGCATTCGCTGGTCGGTGCATCCGTTGTTTGTGCTGGTAATGGCGGCCTCTGTATTAACAGGTTATTTTATCGAGCTGTTCACCTTGTTTTTAATCGTAATTGTCCATGAGGCTGGGCATGTGCTGGTGGCGCGTTATTTTGGCTGGCATATTCGTGAGGTTAAGCTGCTGCCTTTCGGCGGTGTGGCTGAAGTGGAGGATGCAGGCAGCCTTCCCGCTGGTGAGGATGCGCTTGTTGCGATAGCCGGGCCGCTGCAAAATGTATGGATGGGACTAGCTGCTTGGGGCCTCGGCCAGCTCGGATTATGGGACCCCGAATGGTCGGCCTATGTCGTTCAGGCAAATATGATGATTGGCTTATTTAATTTATTGCCGATTTATCCGCTTGATGGCGGGAAGCTGCTGCAAGCGGCCCTTAGCTATAGCTTGAGCTTTTTTAGCGTCATGCGCTGGACGGCACGCATAAGCCTTGTGCTCAGCAGCTTCATGATCGTCGTTTCGCTGCTTGGGCTGCTGCGTCCCGGCGGCAATATTCAAATCAATCTGCTCATCATTGGAACTTTTCTGTTTATGACAAACTGGACCTATAATCGGAGCATCCCGTATTTATTCATTCGGTTTCTCATGCATCGCGACCAGGTCGCTATCCGCAAAATGGCGCAGGGTGTGCTTGCCAGCCCTATCGTGGTGGATGGCAGGCAATCTGCGGTATATGCTGTTCGTTTGCTTTGGCGCGAGCGGTATCACCTGTTTTATATTATGGAGCGAGGCTCCAGCATTGCCAAGGTAGCTCCAGAGAAGCGTGTTGTTGACCGTTATTTGCTTGAGCGGAATCCGAACCGCCCTGTTATTGAGCTTCTTCCTTAAAGGGACAAAAAAACAGATAAGGAACTCCCGCCGCGACTTGTGTTAATATAAAAGAAAACGTGAGAGCTGGCGGGTGATGTTTGAGAGATGAAGCAAATGTTAATGCACAGTGACGGAGAAATGCTTCAAACAGCTGTTTTGCAGGATGGCCGACTCATGGAATTTTTTATGGAACGGTCGGAGAAAAGCGGCCTCGTAGGCAACGTCTACAAAGGTCGTGTCATTAATGTGCTGCCTGGCATGCAGGCGGCGTTCGTAGATATTGGTCTAGGCAAAAATGCGTTTCTCTATATAGATGATTTATTGCATCCCAATCTGGAGAAGCAGCCGGAAATTAAGCCTTCAATTGAAGAGCTGGTGCGGCCAGGTCAAGAGCTGCTTGTACAGGTGATGAAGGAGCCGCTGGGCGGCAAAGGAGCAAGGGTGACGACCCACTTTACTTTGCCGGGGCGCTGGCTGGTGCTCATGCCGCAGGCTGGGTATGTAGGTGTCTCACGAAAAATCGCTGCCGAACGCGAGCGTGTGAGACTGCGCGATGTCGGCGAGCAGCTGCTTCAAGGCGAGGAAGGCATTATCCTCCGAACGGCTGCTTCAGGCGAGTCCGAGCAGTCGCTGGCTGCTGATGTTGCCCAGCTTCGCGCCAGCTGGGAGCGTATATTAAGCCAAGCCGCGGAGGCGAAAGCACCAGCAGGCCTGCATATGGAGGCGGGGCTGCTGCGGCGAATCGTCCGCGATACGATAGATATGAAAGTGGAAGAGGTATGGATTGATGATGCATCTCGCCTGCAAGAAGCAGCTGCGCTGTTGCGGGAAATGACGCCGCAGCTCGAAAAACGGCTCAAGCTGTATGACCCGGCTGCTCCGCGTTCTCTATTTGATGCGTTTGATGTCACTCGGCAGGTGCATGAAGCATTTCAACCGAATATTCGGCTGGCAAGCGGCGGCTCTCTAGTGTGGGGAGAGACGGAAGCTTTAACCGTTATTGACGTGAATACGGGAAAATTCACAGGTGCTACCAATTTAGAGGATACCGTGTTCCGTACGAATATGGAGGCAGCGGATGAAATTGCCCGGCTGCTGCGGCTGCGTGATGTGGGCGGCATTATTATTATTGATTTTATTGATATGGAAACTGAACCAAACCGCGAGCGGATTATGGCGCGACTGAATGAGTGGGCGAGGCTGGACCCGACAAAATGCTCGGTCGTTGGTTGGACAAGACTGGGTCTTATGGAAATGACCCGCAAAAAAGCGCGGGAGGGTGCTGCGGGCCAGCTAACAGAGCGCTGTCCATGCTGCGGAGGAAGCGGCAGGCAGGGGCAAGTTAAAGTCTAGCTATGCAAAAAGTGGGATAGCGTTTAGGTGCGCGACAAATAAAACGACCGATGAAGGGGAGCATATCACCTTCGTCGGTCGTTTTTACTTTGATTTGGCGAGCTAAACACCGGTTGCTGCTTTTTTCAAGATCGGAATCCATACTTCGGAGCGGTAATCCTCCGCACAAGTATCCCCTTCGTAATAAATCTCCAGCTCAGGTCCCCCAGCATGCTCATAGCCAGTGCTAGGAAACCATTCTTGGAAAATACGGCGAGATACATTTTGAATTGAGTCAGGCAACGGGCCGGTCGAGGTGAATATGGCCCACGTAGCTGCGGGCACGGTACGGACCGTATACTTCTCTTCCTTGTCAGCCACATTGGCAGCAACGGAGGTAGCAATCATATAGGTGAATGTTTCCTTATCGGGCTGGCCGTCAAGACAGACGCCAATAATGGCCCCATCCCCTTTGGCATAAAGCTCGGCGGGTGCTTCGCTTTGGTTAAATGCCTCCCACAGCTTAGGAATAACGATGAAATTTTGTCCGTCCTTACAGCTCACTTCATAGGACAAGCCTGCAATCTGAAAAGCCGCTTTTTCCTCAATACGATAGTCCATATCCTTGTCTCCCTTCAACGATAGCTGGAATGAAATGCGGGGAATGCTTTCAATGTAATGCCTGTTGCTCTCGCTTCCGAAGGCGAAAGGCCATGAATGCGGCGAAAGGCCTATCATTGTCGTATTCGGTTCTTTATGACTGGCCTTATTATACAAAATAAAAAAAATGGAGACAATGCAGTGCTGCTAGAGGGCATTCTATAGACAGTCATGTATAAAAGAGGTGTCAATCGTCTGTGAAAATGTCACCTTAACTGTGCTATGAAAATGTCACTTGTAAGCGTGGAGGCCGCCCTTACCAGGAGGCCTCTAAATAATCGTTGTGCTGCGAATTTATCTTGTCTTGGAACGTACTTGGTTTTGTGTTACGCTTAGTGATGTTGTTGTCATGCGTGGTTTTTCACGGATGATCGTTGGCGGGTTTGCGTGGCTGCGCAGAACTCGCCTTTTTCTTTTGCTCGGGCTTAGGCCGTTCTGTTTTCTTGAGCTGCAAAGCTTGTCCACGATGCCAAATGAACACGTCTCCTGAAAGCGTCTGGCGCACTTCAACGACTGATTTCGCGTCAAAACGCTGAGGTGAGGGTTCCGCGAAAGTGTAGACCGTACCCGCATAAGAAAGGGTATGGCCTGACCCCAACGTTCGAAGCTCGCGGATCGTAAAGATATGATCAAGTTGAACGTTATCGCGGAGCTTCATGTAGGCGGATTCGCTGGAACGCGGAGCAACGGCAAATTGCTTGTTATGCTTCGCGATGAGCCGTGGGAGCGCTACGTTTGCTTCTTCCATTGAGGTGATGCCAAGCAGCCGTAGCTCAATGACCAGACGATCCTGTAAGGTCAGCCAGAGGCGTTCAACACGGCCTTTCGCTTGTGGCGTGGTTGCTTTTATATGTTCAATATGTAGCTCAGCCATCGCCTTTCCAAAGTGAGAGAGAGGCTTTGTTTCGCCAGCAAGTTCCTGTTCGACGGTAAGCTTCTCATGGGGCGAGCGGAAGATCGTGTGTCTGTCGCTGTAAAGGCTAAGCGGGATGCCATATTTCTGGATACCCTGTTGCATCACAATCGAGTAACCCTCCCGACATTCGTTGGGGCGAAATACAGCGCCAACGACAGTGCCCGTAGCATCATCAATAGCCGCATGCAAGGAAAAGGCGGGAGTGTGCTCCTCCAACCATGCATAAGAGGTCGCGTCGATCTGCCAGAGCATGCCCGCTTGGGCTCTACGCTGACGAGGCTGGTGAGTCTTCGTCTGGCGTCTTTGCTTGGCTTGTTTGAGTCCTTTAGCGAGCAGAATACGTCTCACACTGGAACGGCTCAGTTCCATGTTCTCATGCTCTTGGAGCAACTCGGCAAAGTGGCAACTGTTGCTGCCCTGATATTTTGCTGTGTATAACTCGGCTGCTCGTTCTTTTATGTCTTCCTTTAATGCGTGTATCGGCTTCCTTCCCCGATTTTTATGGGCAATGCCTGATTCTCCTTCTGCTTTATATTTGTTCTTCAGTCGAATGATTTGTCTAACGGAAATTCCTAGCGTCAAAGCCCCCTCGCTGTTTGTCAGATGTCCATCCCCTATTTTCTGCACCACATGGATCTTCTTCAGTTCTTTTCTCGTCAATGTAATTGTCTCCTGTCCCATAGTGACATTATCTCAGAACAGTTATGGGGTGACATTATCACAGAAGAACAACAGTCATGTATAAAAGAGGTTGCTTGATTCGATTTTGTATGCTAAAATGTTCAAGTATGTCTGATTGTTATATACAGCGGACTTGCAGATACCGCTCCGATCGGGTACAAGCAATAGCAGCCTATGCTGCCATTCACCTGGATTAGGCGAGTCTTCGACAATAAGGAGGTGCACTCACAATGTTCGCAATTATCGAAACTGGCGGCAAGCAATACAAAGTTCAGGAAGGCGATGTGCTTTTCATCGAAAAACTGAACGCCAATGCAGGCGAAAGCGTAACGTTTGATCGCGTGTTGGCTGTATCCGGTGCAGACGGTCTTGTAACTGGTACTCCAGTTATTTCCGGCGCTACTGTTTCTGCTACTGTTGAAAAACAAGGCAGAGGCCAAAAGATCATCGTTTACAAATACAAAGCCAAAAAGAACTACCGTCGTAAGCAAGGTCATCGTCAACCGTACACAAAAGTAACGATCGGCAAAATCCAAGCATAAGAGGATTATTATGATCACGGTTACGATTGTACGAAATGCTGACAAGCGGATTACATCGTTTAAGATTAAAGGACATGCGAAGTATGCGAAGCTCGGCAAAGACATTGTTTGCGCTGGCGTGTCGGCTATTTCAGTCGGTACGGTCAACTCGGTTGAAGCTTTGGCAGATGTGAAGCTTCCTTATGTAATGGACAATGGGTGGCTATCATCGGATATTCCGGTTGTAGCTGATCAGGAAACCGATCATAAGGTGCAGCTGCTGCTGGAGTCGATGCTCGTGATGCTTGATACGATTGCACAGTCCTACGGAAAATATGTTGTGATTAAACAACAATCTCTTGAATAAGGGAGGGAAATCTCATGTTGAAACTGAATCTTCAGCTTTTCGCTTCGAAGAAAGGTGTAGGTTCCACAAAGAACGGACGTGACAGTCAATCGAAGCGTCTTGGCGCTAAACGTGCTGACGGTCAAACCGTATCTGCTGGAAGCATCTTGTTCCGTCAACGCGGAACAAAAATTCACCCAGGAACTAACGTAGGCATCGGCAAAGACGATACGCTTTATGCGAAAGTCGAAGGCGTTGTGAAGTTTGAGCGTTGGGGACGCGATCGCAAAAAAGTGAGCGTGTATCCAGTGGACCTGGCTCCAGTAGCCGCAGCAGTAGAAGCATAATAGCAGCAAATGCCCCGGCCTCGCGTGTAGGCCGGGGCATTTGCTGCTTAAGGACCTATCGGCTAATGCAGCGACATGTTATACTGAATTAGCTGGGAAACATGCGGAAGAAAGTGGGATCAATAAATGGATCGCATTAAATCGGCAAAGCACAACGCAGCTATTTCTATTATGCTTCCGATAGTGGCTATGCTTGTATGGCCTTCGTCAGTCTGGCTGCACGTGCTTGTCATGCTTTGGTTTACGGCTGCTGCAATCATCTGGATTCGCTCGGAGCGGCGTGAGCATGCAAAGCAGCTTGCGCTTACGATACACAGCCTTCAGGCCGCAGGGATGAGGACGCTAAACCATCATCGGCATGACTGGATGAACGACCTGCAAGTGATATATGGCTACACGCGGATGCAGAAGCCGGATAAAACGGTGGAGTATGTGGAGAAAATAAGGGCAAAGATGCTTACGGAGAGCCAAATTTCGAAGCTGGGGGAGCCAGCGCTCGTCAGCTACATTCAGGGCTTCCGTACACTGACAAGCTGCCTTGAGCTGAGGGTGGACATAGAGCAGGACTTGAATTTAAATGAGCTGCCGCTTGCCAGCCGTGAAATTGCCGAAGCGTTAATTGGCATAATAAATAGCTATCGTCTGGCGGTAAAGCCTGGTTTTGGCGAAGTCGCCGTGCTTACGCTAGTACTTGATTGGGACGGGCAGCAGCTTCATGCTGCTTTCGAACTTGAGGGCGAGCTATTGGATGAGCAACAATTGAAGGATCAAATAAAACAGCAGTTGAAAGGCGCGACTCTGCAGGCGGTCGATATTGAACATCCGCAGGAGGAAATACGGCTTAAGGCGGAAAAACGCGCTTGAACGGGGGCACAACATGTTTGTCGATAAAGCGAAAATATTTGTAAAAGGCGGCAACGGCGGCGACGGAATCGTTTCCTATCGCCGTGAGAAGTATGTACCGGAGGGCGGGCCTGCCGGTGGCGATGGCGGTAAAGGCGGAAATATCATTTTTCGTGTGGATGAGGGCTTGCGCACGCTGATGGATTTTCGCTATCAGAAGCACTTTAAAGGCGAGCGCGGCGAGCGCGGCAAAGTGAAAAGCATGCATGGTGCGAATGCGGAGGATATGATTGTACGCATTCCTCCCGGCACGATCATTATTGACGATGACTCACAAGAAATTATTGCTGACATGACACGTCATGGGCAGGAAATTATAGTAGCAAAGGGCGGACGCGGCGGACGCGGCAATACGCGGTTCGCAACGATTAACAACCCTGCTCCGGATATTGCCGAGACTGGTGAAGAAGGTCAAGAGCGTTGGATTGTGCTTGAGCTTAAGGTAATGGCAGATGTAGGTCTTGTCGGATTCCCAAGCGTAGGCAAGTCTACTCTGCTGTCGGTCGTTTCCGGGGCCAAGCCGAAAATTGGCGCCTATCATTTTACAACGTTAACGCCGAATTTAGGGGTTGTAGATGTTGGCGATGACCGCAGCTTCGTAATGGCGGATTTACCGGGATTAATCGAGGGCGCGCATGAGGGCGTTGGTCTGGGACATGAATTTTTACGCCATGTTGAGCGGACACGCGTTATCATCCACGTGCTGGATATGTCCGGCTCTGAGGGGCGCGATCCCTTCGAGGATTGGCTGCAAATTAATGAGGAGCTAGTGCTTTACAATGAGAAGCTAGCTGATCGTCCACAAATTATTGCGGCTAATAAGATGGATATGCCGGAAGCAGCAGAGCATTTGGAGAGGTTTAAGCAGCAGCTCGAGGAAGTGCGTGGCGAGAAGGAATACCTCATTGTGCCGATGTCTTCTTTAACGAAGCAGGGTGTACAGGAGCTACTGTACAAGGCGATGGATACGCTGGAGTCGGTACCGGATGATCTGGAAATTGAAGAAGTGAAGGATGTTACGGAGCGCAAAGTGTTTACGTTCGAGAAACGTGAAGAATCCAGCTATACGATTCGCAAGGAGAACGAACTGTATGTTGTCGAAAGCGAAAGCATCGAGAAATATTTGAAGCGTATGAAGGTTACTTCGTATGACTCGGTCATGCGCTTTGCCCAAATTATGCGGAAAATGGGCGTTGATGCCGCGCTTCGCAAGCACGGCGCTAAAGATGGCGATACGGTGCAAATTGGCGATTTCACCTTTGAATTTTTCGAAGGCAGCGACTATATGGCTTAATCAAATATGCAGCACAGGGAGACGGCGCAAGCCGTCTTTTTTGATGTGCTCAACCAGCCCTATTTTCACAAAATAGCACTAAGGCTGTTACAATCTGCTGAAAATGGTGTAATAGCTATACAGAGCAGCTTATTGATTCGGCTTAGTTAAGGGATGTACAAGTGGAGATATGGATTAGGAGGTATGCTGAATCAGGAGCGAGCATGGCTTAGGCAGCAGGAATAGCGAGGCTATGGAAAAATGTACGTGAAAGGATGTTTAACGTAATGAGAAGAAGCAAGGTACTCTCCTTAATTACGATGGTGAGTATTTCTGTGTGGCTCGGTGCTTGCAGCGACGATACAGGGGATGGAGTCAGTGGCGCTCCAGCAGCGGTGGACCGGACATGGCCTGAGCAGGCAGCGGCGGGTCAGCACGAGAGACAGGCAGAACCGAAGCAAACTGAGGCGCCAGATGGTGGTGAACCGCCCGCGGCACTTGCAAGACCAGCGGATCTGCCAAACGATTTTCCGATTCCCGATGACGCTTTTATTATGACCTCCTCCAATTCGGTAAATGAGGGCAAAAAAGTGATATTGCTCAATTTTACGACAAAAAAGTCGATGGATGAGCTTGCTGATTTATATCAGGCCTATACAATAGATAAAAAGCTGGAAAGCGGCAGCGTAACGTATGCGGATTCAAAGCTGATGATTGAGGGCTCGCTTGATAAAACGCATTCGATTTGGCTGCTGGGCACCACACTTTCAGAAGCGGGCGTTTCACAAATTACAGTAACCTGGTCGGAAAATGGATAAGTGTTTAGTTGCAATTATTAAACTGGAAGCAGCCCTGCTAGAAGCTTCCTTGCATGAGCTGCTGTGATAATGATTTTTACTTTGAGCGAGAGGATGTTCATTCATGAAAAAAAATAAATGGTTTTCTTTATTATCAGTCGTTATTATAGCGGGTGTCGTGAGCGCTTGCGGCAATAATGCCGCGAACGGTACAAATACAGCTCCTCAGGAAACAGCGAGTGCAGCTCCAGATAATGTAGCGGAAAGCATAAGCCCTGGAGTGGAAGCGACGCCAAGCGATGCTGCTGCATCCTCCCCATCTCCTTCGGATGGGGGTAAAGGCGGAGGAGAATCGTCTGAAAGCGTGAGACCCGGCTACTTGCCCGCCGATTTCCCGATTCCCGATGATGCGGTCGTTATAAATTCGACAGAAAATATGGATGAAGGTAAAAAATCCGTTTTGCTTGTTTTCAAGACGAAGGAAAGCTTTGACAAGCTGAGCCAAATGTATAAAGATTATGTAAATGAAAAGCAGCTGAAGGACGGCGCCCAGACGATAGATGATAAAAATATTGTCATTCAGGGAACGATTTCCGGCTCCGAATTTATATCAATTATTGGCGGCAAGCTGGCCTCTGAGGAAGGCGTTTCCGAGCTGACTGTCACTTGGGCAGAGCAGTAGGCTGCACAGTGCGCGCGGCAGGCGCTCGCCGTAATAACCACAAGGTAAGGATGAAATTGATTTCGTTCCCTGCGAAGCTTAACTTTGCGGGGGACGTTTTTTTTGAGGATGATTCAAGATAATAAGCGGATTATCATTTTAACCTATTGCCCCGGCTCTATGATTCCGCTATAATGTCCTTTATAGAAGAACAAATGTCTTTTTAGGGGGGACGGAAGTGACGCAGCGATATTTTGCTGTACGGGAGGATATGCTGCCGGAAGCCATTCTCAAGACATTGCAGGTGAAGGAGATGCTTGCCAGAGGCGAAGCGGCAACGGTGCATGAGGCGGCCGAGAAGGCGAACCTGAGCAGGAGCGCTTTTTACAGGTATAAAGATGGCGTTTATGCGATGCATCAAATTAACCGTGAGCGGCTAGTAACCATATCCATGGAGCTGGAGCATCGGTCGGGCGTGCTGTCCAAGGTGCTGTCGCTCGTGGCGGCGCATGAAGGCAATGTGCTGACGATCAACCAAAGCATTCCCCTGCAAGGGCTTGCCCATGTGGTCATTTCAGTTGACGTTTCCCAGCTGAGCGGGGATTTGGACTCTTTAATGGATGTTATTCGCAGCCAGCAGGGCGTGCGTAAAGCCGCCGTAATCGGGCAAGGCTGATGAAATAGAACGTTATTTAAATTGAAGTATAAATGGAGGGACTCATATGAAACCAATTAAAGTAGGCTTGCTAGGGCTTGGAACAGTAGGAACAGGTGTCGTCCGCATCGTGGAAGGACATCAGGAGGATCTGCAAAGCCAGACCGGTTCTGCCATCGAAATTGCGAAGGTGCTCGTCAGCAACAAAAACAAAGCGCGCGATATTTCAATCGATCCATCCAAGCTGACAGAGGACCCGTGGGAAATTATCCATAATCCCGACATTGATGTAATCGTCGAAGTCATGGGCGGTATTGAACAGACGAAGTCCTATATTATTGAAGCCTTATCGCGCGGCAAGCACGTCGTGACTGCCAATAAAGATTTGATGGCGCTTCATGGCACGGAAATTATGGCAGTTGCTCAGGAGCATGGCTGCGATGTGCTTTATGAGGCGAGCGTAGCTGGCGGCATTCCGATTATCCGTACTTTGATCGAAGGCTTCTCCTCCGACCGGATTACTAAAATTATGGGTATCGTGAACGGCACGACGAACTATATTTTGACGAAAATGAGCCAGGAAGGTGCTTCGTACTCCGATGTGCTTAAGGAAGCTCAAGCACTCGGCTATGCGGAGTCCGATCCGACCTCTGACGTTGAGGGACTGGATGCTGCGCGGAAAATGACGATTTTGGCGACGCTTGGCTTCCGTGCCAAAGTGGCCTTGGATGATGTATCCGTTCAAGGAATTTCATCGGTCAGCCGTGAAGACATCCAATACGCGAAGCGTCTTGGGTATGAGCTTAAGCTGCTTGGCATCGCAGAGCGTCAAGATGATGAGTTCAGCATTAGCGTACAGCCAACGATGGTGAAGCAAACACATCCTATCGCGTCGGTAAATGGCGTATTTAACGCCGTATATGTACATGGCGAAGCAGTTGGAGAAACGATGTTTTACGGCCCGGGCGCTGGCGGCATGCCTACGGCTACCTCGATTGTTGCCGATCTCGTGGCGGTTGTGAAGAACTTGAAGCTTGGCGTTAACGGCAAGCAAGGCGTTATGACATATAAGGAGAAGAAGCTCAAAACCGATGAGCAAATTTCCTCAAAATATTTCCTGCTCCTCCATGTAGCGGATCGCGCAGGCGTGCTTGCCCGTATTACGCAAGTATTTGCGGACTTTGAGGTGAGCCTTGAATCGGTGCTGCAGCAGCCGAACCCCGTCAATCCTGAAGCGGAAATTATCGTCATTACGCATGATGCGAATAAAGCAGCGATACAGAAGGTGCTGCAAACCTTTGAAGAGCTGGATGTTATCCGCAAGGTGAAAAGCGTGTATCGCGTTGAAGGTTAGGCCAACACTAGCAATCAAAGGAGCTTTATAACGTTATGAATAACCGTCGTGTAATCGTAAAGGTGCCTGCGAGCACCGCTAATCTGGGTCCAGGCTTCGATACGCTGGGCATGGCGCTATCCCTTTATGCCTGGGTTGAAATGTCAGTTGCCGAGCGTACGGTGCTGCGTCTATACGGAGGCGAAATGGCAGGCATTCCTGAGGATAAGTCAAACTTGATCTATAAAGTGGCGCAGCTGGTATTCAAGGAAGCGGGTGTACAGGTACCAGAGCTTGACATTGCGATGTACAGCGATATTCCGCTTACACGCGGACTTGGCAGCAGTGCTTCGGCAATTGTGGGTGCGCTGGTTGCCGCCAATGCGTTAATCGGCAGTCCGCTGTCTGATGAGAAGCTGTTTCAGATGGCGACAGCGCTGGAGGGTCACCCGGACAATGTGGGCGCGTCGCTGTTTGGTGGCATTGTCGTGTCCGCTTGGGATGGAGAGCGAGCAGATTATGTCCGTCTGGCGCCGCATGAGAAGCTGGAGGCGCTCGTTGCAATTCCCGCATTCCAGCTGTCTACAGAGAAGGCGCGTCATGCGCTGCCGAAACAAATCAGCATGCAGGATGCGGTATTCAATGTGAGCCGCAGCTCGCTGCTCGTTGCGGCGCTTGCCAGCGGCGAGCTGGCACTCATCCGCCATGCGATGCGGGATCGCCTGCATCAGCCATACCGGGCAGCGCTTATTCCTGGCATGGCGGAAATTTTGGCCAAAGCGGCCGATTATGGCGCGCTGGGAGCAGCTTTAAGCGGCGCTGGCCCGACGCTGATTGCTTTTGTAGAGTCGGACAGCCCTCGCAAGCAGGAGCTTGAGCATTTTCTGCTCGGAACGCTGAAGCAGGAAGGCATTGAAGCGCAGACGCTATGGCTGAAGCCGTGTGCGGAAGGCCCGATAATAACTATAGAGCAGGCAGAGGCTGGCATAGAATCGCTGGGCTTGCTTGAGCGGATTAGAGGAGAGGCCGTATGAGTACAACTAAATCGGTTGCTTTACTGCCAGCGGGCTCTGTATCAGACGAAGCAGCACGGCAATTGTTTGCTGGAGAAGAAGTAACGTGGAAGCATCATCGACTCATTGCTGATGTGTTTCTGTCGACGGTAAAAGGGGAAAGCGGTTATAGCATTATTCCGATTGAGAACACCATTGAAGGCTCGGTTAGTCTGCATATGGACTGGATGGTTCATGAGGTGGACTTGCCGATTCAGGCCGAATGGGTGTATCCTTCCATTCAAAATTTAATCGGCAGGCGTTCAGAGCTGACGAATGAGGATGGCGCAGTAGATTATTCTCGTGTTAAAAAGGTGATCAGCCACCCGGTGGCAATGGCGCAGTGCTTGCAGTTTCTTAGAAGCGAAATTCCACATGCTGAGACCGAGCATGTCGGAAGCACATCTGAAGCGGTGCGTATCGTACGGGACAATCCGGGAGCAGGCTGGCTGGCGATTGGGACTTCAAGAGCGGCAGTCAACAATGAGCTCGATATTTTACAAGCGAGCATTACCGACCACAGCAACAACTATACGCGATTTTTACTCGTGGGCGAGCAGCCTTATACGGCGCGGCAGTCGGATTTCAAGAAGACAAGTATTTTGGTGAATTTGCCCGATGACTATCCAGGTGCTTTGCATCAGGTGCTGTCAGCTTTCGCATGGCGCCGCATCAATCTGTCGCGTATTGAATCGCGTCCGACGAAGAAAAAGCTGGGTAATTCCTATTTTTATATCGACATTGAGATGTCGCTTGATACGGTGCTGCTGCCGGCAGCCATTTCTGAAATTGAAGCTATCGGTTGTCAGGTACGCGTGCTCGGCTGTTATCCAAGCTTTACATATGAGCAGCTTCAGCAGTCGTAATGATAACAGCCCCAAGTAACAGATAGGGGAAAGCGGGGCAAGTTACCGCAGCATTTCTTAGCTGTAAGGATAGAGTAAATAGATAAATTAGGCTTAGGCAATTGATTTTTGCAAATAGCGAGACGCACGGCTTCTGGGAGGCTGGCTGCGGCTCGCTATTTTTTTTACAAAGTTGGGGACACCTGCCCATGTGCTGCATAGGATATAAAGATTGATAGCAAGCAAATTTGCACGGCAGTAGTTATGCTTGTTATTTAAAGAAGGTGACAGGAGGTTGTCGGGAAGTGAAAATTTATGTGGTGAAGAAAGGCGATTCCCTCTACTTAATCGGTCAGAAGCATCATGTTACGGTTGAGGAGATTTTGAAGCTTAATCCTTCCATTACGAATCCAGACGTCATTGAGGTGGGCATGAAAATTAAAATCCCATCCTCATCCCATGGAACTGGTGGAATGGACATTATGCACCAATATGTGGTGAAGCAGGGGGATACGCTGTGGAAGCTGTCCAAGGCATGGGGAGTTCCGCTCGCCGATATGATCAAGGCGAATCCTCAACTTAAAAATCCTAATGTGCTGATGACAGGCGAAATTGTCAATGTGCCTAAAGCGGGCCATATGACGACTACACCAACTACAGGCGCGGTGACTACAGGCTCTGGTACTACGGGAACAGGGACGACTGCAGCAGGAACCGGCGGTCATACAGGGCATCATGCGCTGCATCCGCTGTCGGTCATGCAAGGGGTGCAGCAATGGGTTGGCGGCAAAAAACCGACAGGGCAAATACCTGGTAAAGCACCGACAGCGCCAGTAACCACAAAAACGCCAACTGCACCTATTGCGAAGACGCCAACTGCGCCAATAACGAAGACGCCTACCGCTCCGATTGTGACACCAGCCGCTCCGATTGTAACGCCTACAATACCGGAGGCAGCGCCAGCGCCACAGCCTAAACCGCTGCCAATTGAGAAGCCAGTGGAGAAAAAGACGTACCCGGTTTATTCTCATCATCAGCAAAGCGTGGACTTGTTTATGCAATATGGCACGCCTGCAGTAGAGGCCTCATCGACTTACCCGACCACGACGACTGTATCTCCTGCTGCAACTGCTCCCGCTTGGCCGCAATACGGCGGCTACGGCATGCCTGCGATGGTATCACCTGCCCAAACAGGCGGTTACGGTCAATGGGAGCAGCCAACGATGGTTAGCCCTGCGAGCCAGGGAGGAGGCTATAATCCATGTCCTCCAGGCATGTATCCGATAGGAGGTATCGGCGCCGGTGGCTACGGTTATGGCGGAATGGTATCGCCGGCAGAAACGCAGAGCTATGGTTATGGCGGGATGGTATCACCTGCGGAGACGCAAGGTTACGGCGGAATGGTGTCACCAGCAGAAACACAGGGCTACAGTTATAGTGGAGCCGTATCGCCAGCAAGCACGCAAGGTTATGGCGGAATGGTATCGCCAGCAGAAACGCAGGGCTACGGCTATGGTGGAGCCGTATCGCCAGCAAGCATGCAAGGCTACGGCGGAATGGTGTCGCCGACAGAAACGCAGGGCTACGGCTATGGTGGAGCCGTATCGCCAACAAGCACGCAAGGTTATGGCGGAATGGTATCGCCAGCAGAAACGCAGGGCTACGGCTATGGTGGAGCCGTATCGCCAACAAGCACGCAAGGTTATGGCGGAATGGTATCGCCAGCAGAAACGCAGGGCTACGGCTATGGTGGAGCCGTATCACCAGCAAGCACGCAAGGCTACGGAGGAATGGTATCGCCGACAGAAATGCAGGGCTACGGTTATAGCGGAGCCGTATCGCCAGCAAGCACGCAAGGCTACGGAGGAATGGTGTCGCCGACAGAAACGCAGGGCTACGGCTATGGCGGAGCTGTATCGCCAATTGGCAATAACTGCAATGGCTACCCTGTTTCAGCGTTCCCGCCGTATGGATATTATCCTATGCAAACCGCTGGAGTTGAGACACAAAAGCCATGCAATTGCGGCTGCAAGGATAAGCGCGAAGAAGCTGAGGAAGTAAAAGAGGTAACGACAATCAATGTGAAAAACGGCAAAAACAATACGCAGCGCAAATCCAATAAAAAAGCGGTTATTCGCACCGTAGCTCCTCGCTCGAGAACGAGCAAGCAAAACAGCAGCCCTTGGATTAGCCGTTAAAAAACGTAGCGAGTGAGTTTCCTTGTTAAAGCTTTTAACGGCAGACAAATAATAAGACCACTATCCAACAAGCTGTCTTCGGTAACGAGCCGAAGACAGCTTGTTTCATTTATTTGTTTCATTTATTTAATTCATTTATTTATTTAATACTGTTATTAATTCTGCTATATATAATCATGTTCATGAAGCAGATGCTATAATCAAGTCATTAGAAAGCTCGAACCAAGCAAATGGCGGCATTCTATTTGAACAACTGACAGAAGCTTCATAGACTTGGAGGTTAGCATGGTTGCAATGAATAATAGAAGCCATGCAGTCACCATAAACGGTATGGCTTCTATTAACGCTCCTCCAACTGTTCTACAACCTCCCGCAGTAAAACCATTTCCGTCTCCTTTAATTTTTGCAATTGCTCCACTTGCTTGTACAAAGCCTCCGGGCTTCGAGTAAGCCAATATTTTAAAATGGAATTTCTTACAGCAAGCACATCCGCTTCCAGCTTTCTCCATCTGTTCAAAATTTGATTATCATCAAGCAAATGCTTGTTATTAATCATGTAGTCTAATCGCATAGTCATACATTTCTTGTGGTCATAAAGCAGGTGAAACGATCGAATATCAAATACAACCTCCTCTTGAGCCAAATATTTCAAATAATCGGAGGCTTTGTCGTATACATTAATGCCGAAGGTCAGCCCAGGTGTGCCTAAAGCTTCGTTGTAATATTCATCCGTATGCGCCCTGGATAAGAGATAGGCTTTCATCGTATTTTTCACGTATTTTAGAGAAAAGGTATAGTTGTTATTTTCGAGAGGCTTCAATAAATAAAGATGCTGTTTAAAATCATGGGCTTCAATTTCCAATAAATGAAACGCTCTGCTAAAAGCCTCGTAATCACAGGTGATATTCGTTGAATATTTGCCGTTGGCATTATTGTCGCAGAAATACAGCTTTTTATTGACATCATCATACCCATTTATCATGACTTCATGCGGGGATTTCAAAGAAAATTCATATTCTTTTATATAAAAACGTTCGATCATAACGATCACATAGTAGCCGCCGTCAATGGATGCTTTAATAAAATCAAACAGGTCATTATTCAAAATAGTCGAGCTTGTCCTGTCTATCGCTAACCGCTGAAATTCAATAAAAGGGCAGTCATAAAATTCAACCATTTTATCTCTATAATAACCATTATAAAAAAAGGTGTATAATTGGTTTGGATCGGGAATGTCGAATAAATTAATATAATTATTTATAAACCACATTTTTTTTGAATCTACGCGAGATATAATCGAATAAAAATCACTGTAAAACCAATAGGAATCAATAATTTGCTTTACTTCGACTGGAAGGATTTTCACCGGCAATGTGATCATTCCTTTTCTATTTGATTGAGTATCTATTGAACTGACTTAATAAATAAGCTCATCATGTGTGAAGTGTTTTCAATATATCATTACTGGAAAAGATATGAAAGTAATATATTGAGCATATTTTTTTGCTGGTTTAAGGCGCTGGGGCGTATACATGATGGTGGACAAAGCTTATGTAAATCAATATGTTGACAGATCAGCGCTTCCTGCCTAAGATAAATAGTGGATTACGGATAAGACAGGCTGATTCGCCTGCAAAACTTCATAATTGAATGAAAATAGGTGCGGTACGACGGCAAGGACATTTACGCCTTCGTTCGCTTAAAAGGGAAGTTCGGTTAAAGGCCGACACGGACCCGCCACTGTATAGGGCAGCAGCTCATCAACTCATCAACTCATTAAGCTGCGCTCCCCTCACAAATGAACCACTGGCTGAAAAGCTCCTTTTCGTCGCAGGATGAATCGCAGATGCTCACCTTAGCTGGGAAGGGAAGAGAGGGAGGCCCCAAGTCAGGAGACCTGCCTGTTTTAACATCACTGTTTGACCTACGGTGCTTAGGGAGGTGGTTGGTTATGCCCATTTATTGCAAAATGTCTAACGATTATTTGCTGCTCCAAGGCGAGCAGACGCAAATAAGGCTTAGTTATTTATCATAAAAAGCATTTCTGACTGCTTTCTTAAGGGTCGGGAATGCTTTTTTTTGGAATATTTTAGGAAAGGATATGATTCTTCTATCCTTTCTCTATATTTCTACGTGAACGTTAGCTTTGCCGCTACAGGACGGCTTTCGGCCGATTACGCTTACTTAAAGGGGAGACAAAAGAAAAATGAATAACACGAAGAAGCCATTTCGCTTGTCACTTGGAATGATGATTACTTGCTTGATGCTGGTGCTTGCAGGATGCAGCACGAATGCTGCCGGGGAGAGCAACACTTCTGCCGCAAATGCTACGGCACTACCAACGGAAAATGATAGCAAAACTCTGACAATAGCGTACACATGGAACCCAGCAGGCGTTGATCCGCATGGCGATGACAGCTGGGACGTCATGCGCTCTGGCGCAGGGGAAACGCTTATTAAATTGAATGAGCAGCTGCAGCCGGTTGCTTGGCTTGCGAAGGAGTGGAAGCAGGAGGATGCCAACACGTGGACACTCAAGCTGGAGCGCAATGTAACGTTTCATGACGGCAAAAAGATGGATGCAGAAAGCGTGAAGGCTTCCCTGCTTCGTTCCACTCAAAATAGCCATTTGGCGAAGGATTTATTGCTGGTGAAGGATATTGAAGTCGTTGCACCGGATGAGCTGAAAATAATAACAACACAGCCGAACTCAGCTATCATTTCCAGCTTGGCTGATCCAAGCACGATTATTCTTGATGTGGACAGCATGAAGAAAGCAGGCAGCTACCCGGCCATGACGGGAGCCTTCAAAATCAAGCAGTTTACGAAGGACGTATCGCTTGTTGTTGAGCGTTATGATGGTTATTGGGGACAAGCGGCGAAGCTTAAGGAAGTGACAATGAAGTTTGTGACCGATGGCAATACCCGACTGATGGCGCTGCAAGCTGGAGAAGTAGAGGTCGCTACGGACATTCCGATTGACAGCATTGAGCTGGTAGAGAAGGACAGCAAGCTGGAGGTGCTGTCTGCGCCATCGGTTCGTACACATATGGTATTATTTAATATGAATTCCGCTTTGTTTAAAGAAAAGGCAAACCGTGAGGTTGTAGACCAAGCCATTCCACGCGAGGCCATTATTGAATCGGTTATGCGCGGCTACGGCACGAAAGCGAAAAGTCCGTTCCCGGAAATTTTGCCATTTGGCAAAGTAGCGGAGCAAGCAGCAGGGGGAACGACAGAGCAATTGCTGAGCGCTGACGGCTGGCAGAAAAATGCTGCTGGCATGTGGGAGAAGGAAGGCAAGCCATTCGAGGCGACGCTCCTTACGTTCCCGCACCGCCCTGAGCTGTCCGTTATGGCAGAGATTATTCAGAATCAACTGCTTAATGAAGGCATTACCGTGAAAATTCGCAAGGTTGAAAATATTGATGCTGAGCTTGCGAAGTCCGATTGGGATCTTGCTATGTACAGCATGCTGACGGCACATACGGGCGATCCGCAATATTTCTTGAACATTTTCTATCAATCAGCCAGCGAATCGAATATAAGCCACTATGTATCGAAACCGCTTGAAACGGTTATTAACAAGCTGAACGAATCATCAGATACAGCTGCACGCAATGCGCTCGCGATAGAAGCTCAGGGCATTATTAATGAGGATTTGCCGCAGTCGTTTATCGTACACCCTGACAATGTATTTGGCGTGAAAAAAGGGGTAAAGGGCTTTATTCCGCATCCGATCGAATATTATTATGTGACAGCCGATGTTGATATCACCTAAGTAAAGGGTGTACCTGAGTATGCTTCGTTTTTGGCTCGAACGCGCCATGCAAATGCTGCTTGTCATTTTTTGCGTAGCGACGCTGACCTTCATTTTAATGAGGGTGTCTCCGGGCGATCCGGCGAGAATTTTACTGACCACGCACAATATCCCGGCTTCTCAGGAGGCGATTGACGCACTGCGGGAGGAAATGGGACTGACAGACTCCTTATGGAGCCAATATATACGCTGGCTTGGCGATGTATTTACATGGCAGTGGGGGACGTCTTATATGTCCAAGGAGCCGGTTGCTGGCGAACTGCTTAAAAGGCTGCCCGCTACACTGGAGCTGGCCTCGGCTGGCGCATTTGTCATGCTGCTGGCAACCTGCCTCATCGGCCTCGTCACCGCCATTTTTTCAACAGGGCTGCTTGATCGGATGGGCCGATTAATGGCTCTGCTTGGCGCCTCGATCCCCTCCTTTTGGCTCGGTTTTTTATTGATTTATTTTTTCTCGGTCCGGCTCGGCTGGCTGCCTTCCATGGGACGCGGCAGTATTGCTCACCTCTTAATGCCGGCGGTTACGCTAGGGCTTGGACTTGGTGCGGTATATGCCCGGGTTTTGCGGACGAACATGCTTGAGATGAACAGTCAGAACTTCGTCAAGGCCTCGCGAGCGCGAGGCTTGTCCAAGGGAAGGATTTTAATCTTCCAAGTGTTTAAGCATGCGTTTTTGCCGATTTTGTCGATGCTGGGGACAAGCTTTGCATTTATGCTGGGGGGGAATGTGATCGTCGAGACGATCTTTTCTTGGCCCGGGTTAGGCAAATATATAATAGAAGCGATAACGGCGCGGGATTATCCGGTCATTCAAGGTTATGTGGTATTCACCTCCTTCTTGTTTGTCGCGATCCATTTGGCGGTAGAAGCTTTATATGTGCGCTTGGACCCGCGGCTGCGGGCAAGCTAGGAGGAACCTTTTTTATGCCGACCCTATTTCAGAAAAAGAATACAAGCCTGCTGCTTGGCATCGGCCTATTTGCAGTTATCGTCCTGCTGGGCTTGCTTGCCCCATGGCTCGCCCCTCACGACCCGCTACAGGTTCATTTATCCAATCGGCTTCTGTCGCCGAGCGGCGAATACCCCTTCGGCACCGATCATTTGGGACGCTGCATTTTATCTCGTATATTGTACGGCATTCGGACGACGGTTTCGATTGCTTTTGTTATTTTGGGCTTGAGCTTATGTATTAGCTTGCCGATTGGGCTGTTGACCGGCTATTTTGGCGGGAGAACCGATCATTTTTTCATGCGGCTGATGGACGGTACGCTCGCGTTTCCCGATTTTGTGCTGACGATTGCGATTGTAGGCATTCTCGGACCCGGGTTCACGAATATGATTCTGGCGATTGTTATTGTGAGGTGGGCCAATTATGTCCGGCTTATCCGCGGGCTTGTGCTTAAGGTGAGCAAGGAGGATTATTTGATTACAGCCCGCATGTCCGGCAATTCGCATTTGCGAATTATGCGCCGTTATATTTTGCCGCAAATCGCAGCGCCAATTGCTGTATTTAGTACGCTGGACATAGGCAAAATCGTGCTGCTCATCGCCGGTTTATCGTTCCTCGGCTTAGGCGTGCAGCCGCCGACTCCTGAATGGGGCGTCATGCTGCATGATGCTACACGTTATTTTCAGCTTGCGCCGCATGTCATGATTTTTCCGGGGCTTGCGATCGTAAGCTTCGTATTGGCTTGCCAATTAATTGGCGACCGTTTTAAAGAGCGGCATGCTCACGTTCCGAAAGAGGTGTAAGATGGCGGAGAATCGTACCGACATAATGGACAGCGCAGGCTTTAACGATACCCCGCTGCTCCGCGTTCAAAATATGGAAATTTCCCGGCAGCAGGCTGGAAAATGGTGCCCTATCGTGAAGCATTTTTCCTTGGAGCTTCATGCTGGTGAAATGGCTGCGCTTGTAGGACCAAGCGGCTGTGGCAAAAGCATGACGGCCCATGCGCTTGTAGGGCTGCTGGAAACCGAACTGCGCCTGACAGGCGGGCAAATTTTGTACGGGGGAGAGGATATTTCCCGTTATGATGAGCGGCGCTTGCAGCAGCTTCGCCGAGAGGAGATCGCCTTGCTCATTCAGCATTCGCTTAGCGGACTTGATCCGATCCGCACGGTACGGAGGCAGATGGTCGAGACGCTGAGGCTGAAGGCGAGGCACTCGCGTAAAGAAATGGAATCGTATTTATATATGCTGCTGGAGCGTATGGGCTTTGCGGAGCCGAAGCTGATATTGGACGCATACCCTTTTGAGCTAAGCGGAGGCATGCGCCAAAGGGTGCTGCTTGCGATGATGCTGAGCACGGAGCCGAAGCTGTTGATTGCCGATGAGCCGACGACGGCGCTGGATGCGCTCAATCGCGACCGGGTATTAGCTTTGCTAAAGCAGCTGCAAGCGGATTTTGGCCTGACGGTGCTGCTCATTTCGCATGACGAGCAAAGCGTCCACAAATTTGCGGATCGCGTCATTACGATGCAGTCCGGAGGGATAACCTCAGCCCAAGCGGGGGGAAGCGCCCTATGATTGTGCTGGAATTGCGTCAAGTGGCCAAGTTCTACCCGCTGCGGCTGCTGAGAAGGCGAGGCGGGCTCAAGGCGAGGGACGGCAAGGCGTCCGTTCAAGCTGTGAAGCAGGTAAATCTTGCGCTGCACCTTGGTGAAACGCTTGGGCTTGTTGGAGAAAGCGGCAGCGGAAAAAGCACATTGGCCAGACTCATTATGAAGCTTGAAACGCTGAGCTCTGGACAGATTTTGCTTGGCGGTCAGTCCATTCATGAACCTCATATGAAGGAGCTGCACCTATACAAAAGGGTACAGCTTGTGTTGCAAGATTCCGCAACCTCACTGCATCCCCGAATGCTCGTGAAGGAAGTGCTTGCGGAGCCGATGCGAAATTTTGACGCGCTGCGTCCGCTGGAAATTCGGGAGGCCAGCGTGCAGCTTATACGAGCCGTTGGCTTGGACGAAAGCTTCTTGGAGAAGCTGCCGCATCAGCTAAGCGGCGGGCAGAAGCAGCGTGTATGCATCGCAAGAGCGCTGGCTGTGCGGCCGGCTTTGATCATTTTCGACGAGTCGTTAGCCAGTCTCGATCCTTTATCACAGGCATCTATTGTGGCGATGCTCCAGCAAATTCAGCGAGGGCAAGAGCTATCCTACTTATTCATTACGCATGATCTGGAGCTTGCCCGTCGGCTGTGCGACCGAGTTGCCGTCATGTATCAGGGCGAAATCGTAGAAACGTTTAGCCAGTGGGAGGAAGGGGCGCTCAAGCATCCGTATACCCAAGCTTTATTTGCGACGCATGCTGAAGCTGTAAATGTGGGAGCTGCTGCATACGCGGAAAACGCTGAGTAGAAGGTTATCATTAGAACGAATAAAAGCTAGATCGCCCGCTGCGATTCTCTTACGCGCATAATATTGGAAGCTCAGTGGAACCCTATGCAATAAAAGAGCACAAAGGGGTTCAATCATGATGCTAATGAGCTTATGGAAGCAGCTAAAAAGAAAGCTTCGCCGCCGTCCGCTATGGACGCTAGGCAGTATTGCCTTGCTCGCCTTAACGCTAGCGGGCGCTGTCTGGCAGCCTGGGAAAGCGGCTGCGGCCGTCCGCTTGACTAGCGCCGTCACCCATTTTGCCGATTCAGCGTCTGCCGCTAATGTCGTAGGTGCAGCTTTTCGTTCAGGAGCCGTCACCCGCCCCTCTGCCGACTTGCTGCGCGAGCTGCGAGAGCAGCAGGAGCCAGTAAGCGTCATGCTGCGGCGCTACTATTTATGCGGGCAGGAGAGCAGGCCGCTTGGGCGCATGACCTCGCTCCAGCTCATCCGGCTGCTGGAGGCAAATAGCAGCTGGCACGCCACCTTCGATAAAACGAACAATCGGGTGCTGGTGGAGCAGACGGTGGATGAGTTTTCGAAGCATTGCCAGAATGAAGCGTATATGGGCGTGGATAAACAGGGGAATTTGTCGCTGTTTGAAGGGGAGCCCCAGCAGGAAAAGGTGCTGCGAACTTTTTTTCAACTGGATATTCGGTATTTGGAAAGCAGCTTGCCTCACGATAAAGTAGAACAGCTGTCGCATGGGATTAAAATTAATGACATGGATGAATTTAATAGCGTTCTGTCTACCTTTAGCGATTATGAGCTCGGACATGGCAAAGCCACTAAACGATCCGCTTATTAAATGAAAATAGCAGCCCAAAGGACGTTCTTATAGAGGACGTCCTCTTCTTGTTGTATAATGAATGGTGGTGCAATGAAAAGCGACTGCTCCTAAGCAGTTTCCTCAAACGCATGTTCTCATCCTTTCTGTCTTTTGGTATAATAGGAGAAATACACGGCAGGAATAAGGAGTTGGCGGTTTGCGCGTTCTTGGCATAGACCCCGGTATTGCGATAGCGGGTTTTGGTTTCGTTGATAAAGTGGGTCATAAGCTTAAGCCCGTTCAGTATGGCTGTATTCAGACGGAGGCGCATACGCCGCCCGAGGAGCGGCTCATTCAAATTTATGATTCGGCAGTTGCTCTTATGGATAAGTACAAGCCCGATTCGGTTGCAGTGGAGAAGCTGTTCTTTAATCGGAACGTATCAACGGCGTTTGCGGTTGGGCAGGCGCGCGGGGTTATTATTTTGGCGGCGGCGCAGCGCGGGCTTCCGGTTGCGGAATATACGCCGCTGCAAGTTAAGCAGGCCGTTGTAGGCTATGGCAAGGCGGAGAAGCGCCAAGTGCAGGAAATGGTCAAGATGTTCCTAAATTTATCGGCCATTCCGAAGCCTGATGATGTAGCAGATGCGTTGGCAGTAGCTATTTGCCATGCCCATTCGGCGGTTTTAGTTCAAAAATTAAATGAGGCGGGACGATCATGATTGATTTTTTACGAGGAATAGTGTCCCATATTGAGCTGGAGTATGTGGTGCTGGATGTACGAGATGTCGGTTACCGGGTGTTTACGCCGAATCCGTACGCGTTAGCGAAGAAAGAAGAAGCCGTCACCCTTTATATTCATCATTCCGTCCGTGAGGATGCGATTTTGCTGTATGGGTTTGCAACGCGTGAGGAACAGACGCTGTTTCGCAAGCTGCTGGAAGTATCGGGCATTGGTCCCCGCGTAGCGCTGGGCATACTCGCAGGAGGCAAGCCGGAAACGGTTATTGCTGCCATCCAGCAGGAGAATATTACGTTTCTTACGAAGCTGCCCGGAATTGGCAAGAAGACGGCGCAGCGGATGATTTTGGATTTGAAGGACAAGCTTGCGGGCATCGCAAGCGATGCGGCGGTGCTGTCGGCGGCGGGCGCTTATCTGGAGCCCGATTTATTTCAAGGCGGCAGCGGCCAGGGAGCGGGAACCGCATGGGAAGAAGCGCGTGAGGCGCTCGCAGCGCTCGGTTATACAGCTGCGGAGCTTGATCGGGCATGGCATGGCTTGCAGCAGACGGTTGTTCCAGAGGAAACGGTCGATTCCCTCATGAAGCGCGCTTTGCAGCAACTGTTTAAAGGTTGACGAAAAGGAGCTGAGCACGGATGGACGAAAGAATTATTTCCGCCAACCTTATGATGGATGATCAGGCGGTGGAGCTAAGTCTGCGTCCTCGTTATTTGGCTGAATATATCGGTCAATCGAAGGCGAAGGAAAATTTGAAGGTATACATAGACGCGGCAAAGCTTCGCAAGGAAGCGCTCGATCATGTATTGCTTTACGGGCCGCCCGGACTTGGGAAAACAACGCTGTCGAACATTATCGCCAATGAGCTTGGCGTAAACCTGCGCACGACATCGGGACCAGCCATTGAGCGTCCAGGAGACCTTGCTGCCCTGCTGACGAATTTGCAGGAGGGCGACGTGCTGTTTATTGATGAAATTCATCGACTGCACCGTACAGTGGAGGAAGTGCTTTACCCGGCAATGGAGGATTACGCGCTCGATATTATGATTGGCAAAGGTCCAAGCGCAAGATCCGTACGGCTTGATTTGCCGCCATTTACGCTGATTGGCGCAACGACTAGGGCGGGACTGCTTTCCGCTCCGCTGCGGGATCGCTTCGGCGTCATTAGCCGGCTGGAATTTTATACGGTCGATGAGCTTGCTTATATTATTTCGCGCTCGGCGGAAATTTTTAATATTTCCATCGTAGGCGAAGCCTCGCGGGAAATTGCGCTGCGCTCCCGTGGCACACCGCGGATTGCCAACCGCCTGCTTAAGCGGGTCAGGGATTTTGCCCAAGTTCGCGGCGATGGCATTATAACAGATGAAATAGCAAGCTCAGCGCTGGAGCTGTTGCAGGTTGATCCGATGGGTCTGGACAGCATCGACCATAAAATGCTGCAAGCCATGATGACGACATTTGCCGGGCGCCCGGTAGGCCTCGATACAATCGCGGCTACCATTGGCGAGGAAAGCCAGACGATAGAAGATGTGTATGAGCCTTATTTAATGCAGATCGGCTTCCTTCAGCGCACGCCTCGCGGACGGATGGCGACCGAGCAGGCTTATCGCCATATAGGCATCCCTTATCCGGAGAGAAATTAGAATGGCTAGTCCAAGGCAGCGGTCAGCAGAAAAGCTGTTTGTCGTCTATGATGGCGAGTGCAATTTCTGCATTGCGACGGTTGCAAGGCTCAAGGAGCTGCCGTCGCGGGCCGATTTGCAATTTGTGCAAATACAGCAGTTGGAGCAGCAAGGGATGCTGGGCGTCCCTGGTATTCAGCAGGTGAGTGAGCAGCAGCTTTATGAGAAAATGCATGTTGCAGACAGCAATGGTGTGCTATATGCCGGAGCAGAAGGCGTTGTGCGCGTGCTGCGCACGGTTAAAGGCCTGAGTGTGCTTTCTCTGCTTTACCAGTTGCCAGGCATGAGCCGCATAGCGGATGCCATTTATCGTATCATTGCGAGTCGGCGTTATGAATGGTTTGGCAGAACGGAGCAAAGCTGCTCGGTGAACGGCTGCGAGTGGAAGCCTCCAAGGCAGAACAATAATCACCCAGAAGGGGGAAGGTGAGATGAACACTCGCTTTTCGATCAGACGGTTGTTGCTTCTAACTTTAGCTGGGTTATTGCTCATTTCAATGTGGCATGTACAGCCCTCTCAAGGAGCTGTACCTCAGCTTGATTCGATACGAGTCGCCATTTTTTTGCAATTTCCGGGGAAATATCAGGTGAATACGGCCGCTGCTACACTCAGCTCGGCTGGCGGCTTGTCCATAGGTATGAAGCAGCCATCCGGCACGGAGGAATGGCTGCGGGAATCAGGCAATGTACAGGCCCGCTTTGCAAAGGATGATTATAAGGTCAAGGTGCTGGAAACGAACAGCTTCGAAACGGCGCTGAGCGCTTATAAACGAGTGCAAGCAGCCAAGGGCAGCGGTTTTATTACTTCCTTAACGAAGAAAAGCAAGACGGTGTACCAAGTAACAGAAGGTACCTACAAAACCGTCGACGAAGCAAAAACAGCGCTAGGCAAATGGAAGACAGACAGCGAGCTCATGAAGCTTTCCGGCGGCTCTCAGCCGGAGCTGCAAGGTCCGCTTCATCTGGAAAGCACAGGCTACGCCTCTAAAGCCGCAGCTGACAAGGCGGCCGCAGCATTCGAGGCAGCAGGTATTGATACGTATATCGCTGTACGCAAGCCTTCAAGCGGGCTGCGTTATTCCGTTATGGTAGGTGCTGCTGCCAGCAGCGCTGACCTGGATCTTATTAAGGTGGCGACTGGAGCAGCTGGCGTCAGCCTGCTGCAGGCCGATGTGTTAACGCCGTATTTGCTGCTAAAGAGCGATCACACGCTGACAGGCAAGTCAGGAAGCCCGCTTACGATGTATACGTTTCCTGTAACAAGCGCTAAAGTGTGGGTAGAGCCGGCAGGCAAAGAAACGATTAAGCTGACGGAGCGATACAGCCGCACGTATCGCGGGGCGTTTGAATTCAGTGATTTTAATGGCAAGCTTGCCGTTGTAAATGAACTTCCGTTTGAGCAGTATTTGTATTCGGTTGTAGGGGCGGAAATGGTGTCCTCTTGGCCGCAGGAGGCTTTGAAGGCCCAAGCGGTAGCCGCTAGAACGTATGCACTCTATCAAGGCTCGGGTTTTCAAATCGCCCATGTGGTCGATAGCGTGAGCAGCCAGGCCTATGCCGGCACAAGCACGGAGAAGCAATCAACGATTCAAGCGGTAGATGCGACGCAAGGCGAGGTTGTACTGTACAAGGGCAAGCTGATCGAGGCGCTTTATTCCTCCAATGGCGGCGGGGCTACAGCGGATGCGAAGGAGGTATGGGGCAATGCAGTCCCCTATTTGACCAGCGTCAAAAGCCCGACGGACAGCTCGGCGGAGAAAGGGCTGTTCAGCTGGTACCGCGTCGTGCTCCCAAGCGGCTTGACTGGCTATATTCGCGAGGATTTGCTTACAGCAACAAGCGAAACGAACCCTGCAGGAATAAAGCTGATGAAGGTGAACACGGACGGCGTAAAGGTACGGAAAATACCGCTCATTCAGGATGATGTTCCTCTGGTTGGTCAGGTTAATGAGGGGGCTAAGGTTGTCGTTTTGGAAAAATCGGTGCAATCGGGGCCGATGTCTTGGGTACGAGGTCCGTTCAGCTCAGAAGAGCTGGTCGCTTCACTCAAGAGCGTCACTACGATATCCGGACCGATTCATTCGCTTCAAGTGAGCAAGACAGGACCGTCTGGACGCGCTACGGAGCTGCTCGCAAACGGCAAAAAGCTAGAGGTTAAATATCCAGATATGCTGCGGACGGCGCTTGGGAGCTTGCCAAGCACCCTATTCCAAATTGACGAGACGGCACGTGTCACCGTACTTGGAGCGAATAAGAAAACGACCACAAAGCCGGAGAGCGCAGGTGCGATCTATACGGTCGGGGCAGGCGGCGAAGTGAAGCAAATGGATGCCAAGCTGTATATGATGGGCAGCAAAGGCCAAGTCCGTGAAGCAACCAAGACGCCGAGCTTCCGTTTCGTCGGCACAGGCTTCGGTCATGGAATCGGCTTGTCCCAATATGGGGCGCTAGGCCTTGCTGAGCAAGGGTATGACTACTCTTATATTCTGAAATACTATTATAATGATGTAACTATCGCTAAGGAATGATGACTGACAGATGAACGTAGAAATGTTTGATTTTGAACTGCCGGAGCATTTAATCGCCCAGACGCCGCTGCTGCAGCGGACCTCATCAAGGCTCTTAACGCTGGACCGCAGCAGTGGCGCGGTGAACCATAAAGGCTTCACCGATCTGGCGCAGCATTTGCATGCCGGCGATGTGCTGGTGCTTAATGACACTAGGGTACTGCCTGCTCGTTTAATTGGCGCGAAGGCGGATACGGGGGCGAAGATTGAGCTTTTGCTGCTTAAGCAGCTCGAAGGAGACCGCTGGGAGGCGCTGGCGAAGCCAGCCAAGCGCATGAAGATCGGTACAGAGGTTTGGTTTGGCGACGATGGCAGCGGCCAGCCTCTGCTGCGTGCCTTTGTAGAAGAGGAAGGCGATATGGGCGGACGCACGATTCGTTTTGCCTATTCGGGCATTTTTCAGGAGCTGCTGGAGCGGCTTGGCGAAATGCCGCTTCCCCCATACATTCGGGAACGTTTGGAGGAGCGTGAGCGCTACCAGACCGTATTTGCCAAGCATAACGGCTCGGCAGCCGCACCGACGGCGGGGCTCCATTTTACAGCCGATTTTTTGAAGCAGCTTGCGGATAAAGGTGTGCGAATTGCCTATGTGACGCTGCATGTAGGACTCGGAACGTTTCGGCCGATGTCGGTTGACGTTGTGGAAGAGCATGTCATGCATTCGGAATATTACGAGCTTAGCGAGGAGACGGCTGCGCTGCTGAATCAGGCGAGGGCCGAAGGTGCGCGAATCGTTGCGGTAGGGACAACCTCAGCGCGGACGCTGGAAACCGTTGCGACCCGCTTTGAAAATGAAAGCATTCAGGCATGCAGCGGCTGGACTGATATATTTATTTTTCCCGGCTATTCCTTCAAGCTTGTTAATGCGCTGCTGACCAATTTCCATTTGCCCAAGTCGACGCTGGTTATGCTCGTCAGCGCGCTTGCTGGGCGCGATGCGGTGATGAGCGCGTATGCGGAAGCGATTCGTGAGGAATACCGCTTTTTCAGCTTCGGCGATGCGATGTTTATTTATTAATAGTAATGCAACAAAATTAAAGAGGACAGGAAGCGTGAATTGTGGCTGTAACCTATGAATTGTTGAAAGTGTGCAAGCAGTCTGGAGCGCGGCTCGGCCGCGTCCATACGCCTCATGGCGTCATCGAGACGCCGGCTTTTATGCCAGTGGGAACTCAGGCGACGGTAAAGACAATGAGCCCGGAAGAACTGAAGACGATGGATGCTCATATTATTTTGAGCAATACGTACCATCTGTTTTTACGCCCCGGACATGATTTGATTGAGCGCGCAGGCGGCTTGCATAAGTTTATGAACTGGGACCGTCCGATTTTGACTGACAGCGGCGGCTTTCAGGTGTTCAGCTTGAGCGAAATGCGTAAAATTACCGAGGAGGGCGTCCAGTTCCGTTCCCATTTGAACGGAGATAAGATGTTTTTGTCGCCGGAGAAGGCGATGGAAATTCAAAACGCGCTTGGCTCTGATATTATGATGGCTTTTGACGAATGCCCGCCATATCCGGCTGAGCATGCTTATGTCAAACAGTCGCTTGAGCGCACGACACGCTGGGCTGAGCGCTGCCTTGAATCCCATGCTCGCCCACATGACCAAGGTCTATTCGCAATTGTCCAGGGAGGCATGTATGAGGACCTGCGCATCCAGAGTGCGAAAGATTTGACTTCCATGGATTTCCCGGGGTATGCTATTGGAGGACTAAGTGTCGGAGAGCCTAAACACCTGATGTATCAGGCACTTGAGTATACGGTACCACTGCTTCCAACCGGCAAGCCAAGGTATTTAATGGGAGTTGGTTCTCCCGATGCGCTGCTGGAAGGCTCCATTCGCGGCATTGATATGTTCGACTGTGTGCTGCCTACGAGAATTGCACGCAATGGAACTACGATGACAAGCGAGGGAAGACTCGTTATTCGCAATGCCAAGTATGCAGAGGATTTTGGGCCACTCGATCCAAAATGCTCTTGCTACACATGCACGAATTATTCTCGCGCTTATATCCGCCACTTGATGAAGGCTGATGAAACATTCGGTATGAGATTGACGACTTATCATAATTTACATTTCCTGCTTCAACTCATGAGGGATGTGCGTCAGGCGATTACCGAAGATCGACTCCTTGATTTTCGCGATGAGTTTTTTGACAGCTATGGGTTGCGGGATAACGATAAAGGATTTTAGAAAGGGGGGATTTCAATGCCACTATGGTTAGCAGATGCAGCTGGTGCGCCAACGAATAGTATTTGGGGAATGGCATGGCCGATACTACTGATGTTCGCCGTGTTCTACTTCTTGCTTATTCGACCGCAACAGAAGAAACAGAAGCAGCGTACAGCGCTGTTGTCGCAACTGAAAAAAGGCGATAAAATTTCAACAATCGGCGGGATGCACGGTACAATTGCAGAATTGACGGATGACACAGTCGTACTTCGCGTCAATGATACGGTTAAGCTGACATTTGAACGCAGCGCAATTAGCTCGGTCATTAGCAGTGCACCTACGCTTTCGAAAGAGTAGTAGGATAGCTCAAAAAAGCTTGCGCCTTGAAGGATTGACCTTCAAGGCGCAAGCTTTTTTTTAAAATATAAGAATGTATAAGTTTCACGCTTATAAATGGGCTTATATTTCTAAGGCAAAGCTCTTCATCGCAATGGAACGCAATGGAAGGACGACGAAGTCGTTTGTGCTTGATATATAAGCAAATACAAGCTGCTGCTCTTTCACCGAATTACTTCTTGAGATTGACGCCAATAACGCCCCCGAAAGCGCCAAGCAGCAAAGTAACGCCAAGCACAATCGCGGTATGCAGGGAAAAGCCGGCATCGGCAGCCAGAAAGCCGATTAACAGTATAGTCACACCATAGAGAAGTCCGAGCAATCCGCCCTGGTACCAGCCTTTCATGCCGGAACGCTTGCCCGACGTTAATCCGCCGGCAAAAGCGGACAAGCCATGAATACACGTTGCGAAGGTCGGCAGGCTGCTTTCCTTCATATTGCCGAAGTGAAGCAGCAGCGAAAGCAGCAAAGCGCCTAAAGCAAGCCAAACGATAGCATAAAGAAGACCCGCCAACATAGGGGAAGCGATCTGGGGCGGCCGCGGCACATGTTTAATCGGATTCATCGATTTCCTCCTTAAATTCCTTTTACTTAAACCATATGGCCAGGCTGTGTGGAATAGTACAAACAAGTGAGAGAGTGGACGAAATTCTATCCGATTACGTATAATGTGAGGGACAATGTGAAACGGCTATCGCCGTCCTTTGGCGGCGCGGCGCGTTTCAGTCCGAGAAATATAAGCCCATTTATAAGGGGAAACTTATAAATGCTTATATTTTAAGAAAGGGTGAAGCGAGATGGAAACCAAGGCAGCAGGAATGCTTTACAATCCGGCGGCTTGGCAGGTTATCGCAGTAGCAGTTATTTTTTTGGTAACCTATGCCTTTGTCATTACGGATAAAATCAATCGGGCAGTGGCGGCGCTGGCAGGCGCATTTCTCATATTGGTGCTTGGCATATTGGATCTGCGGTATGCTTTTACGGAGGCGGTCGGCTGGCGCGTCATTATGCTGCTCATCGGGATGATGCTGCTTGTCGGCATTTTGAACCGGGCAGGCGTCATCCCATACATAGCGATTAAGCTGGCCCAGTGGGCTCAAGGAAGCTCGTGGAAAATATTTATATTGCTCATTGCCTTAACGGGCATTAGCTCAGCGTTTTTGGACAATGTAACCATTATGCTGCTCGTTATTCCGGTGACGATGTCGATTACAAAATTGCTGAAGCTGAATCCCTACCCGTTTGTTTTTGCCGAAATTGTCGCTTCGAACATTGGTGGAGCGGCTACTTTAATCGGTGATCCGGTTAATATGATAATTGGAGCTGCCAACAAGCAGTTGACGTTTAATGCCTTTATTGTCCATTTAGGACCCGTATCGTTGTTTATTTTGATCGTTACTATCGGTTTGTTTTTGTTCGTGTACCGCAAGCATTTTAAGCCTACGCATAAAAGCAAGGAAGCAGACGAACTGATGAGGCTTTCCGCCAGCTCCTATATTAAAAATCGCCCGCTGATGATCAAAGCAGTGACCGTATTTTTACTAACAATCATTGCCTTTACGCTCCATTCCATATTAGACATAGAGCCGGCGGCTATTGCGCTTGGCAGCGCGGCATTGCTCATGATTATCGGTCTAAAGCGCAAGGAGGCAGAAATCGCCTTCCGCATGGTGGATTGGGGCACGATTTTATTTTTTATCGGCTTATTTATTATGGTAGCGGGGCTTTCGGCGACGAACTGGACAACCCAAATCGCTTTGGTTTTGCTGCAAATGACTTCCGGTAATGCGGATATAGCATCCGTGCTGCTATTGTGGATTTCCGGTGTAGCCTCCGCCACAATGGATAATGTGCCGTTTGTGACGGCAATGGTGCCGGTCATTCACGCGATGGGCGCTGAACTCGGACTGAACGCGAGTCAAATGGAGCCGCTGTGGTGGTCGCTGTCGCTTGGTGCAAATCTCGGCAGCAACGGAACGCTTATTGGCGCCTCTGCAAATGTAATTGCCGCTGGCCTTGCTCTGCGGGAAGGCAAAAGCTTTCATTTCAGAGCTTTTCTTAAAGTGGGTGCGCCGATTGCGTTCATGTCGTTGCTTGTCTCCACAGCCTACGTGTATTTTATTCTGATTCCCTAATTTTTATGTTTTCCCGCCTTTACCATAAATTCGTGCCTGGCCGTTTCGTATGAGGGACATGGCGGCAGGTGAGAATACGTGTACAGACTGCTCAGGCCAAATGCAGCAGGCGCGAGCGATGAAGGAGGCGGGATCACTTGGAATTTCTGGCCCTTGTGCTGCGTACCATATTGATTTATTTCATTGTATTTCTCATTATGCGGTTTATGGGGAAACGGGAAATCGGGAAGCTGTCGGTTTTTGACCTCGTTATCTCGGTCATGATTGCCGAAATCGCCGTGATCGTTATAGAGGATTTGGATCGAACGATGTGGGAAGGCATTGTGCCGATGGTTATATTAATGCTCGTGCAGGTGGGCATGGCTTATGTGGCGCTGAAAAATCGCAAGCTGCGGCTCTTATTTGACGGCAAGCCCAGCATCATTATGGCGAAGGGCAAGCTCAATCGCGATGTGATGCGCAAGCAGCGCTACAATCTGGATGATTTAATGCTCCAGCTTAGAGAAAATCAAATTACACGAATTTCTGATGTGGAATTTGCAATTTTGGAGACGAGCGGCAAGCTGTCGGTTATTCCTAAAAATAACGATGAGGCTCCTTCAGAAATGACGGAGGAGCATTTGTTTACTGAGCCGGAGCTGAACAGCAGCAGCAGTAGCAGCGAAGCCGAGCAAAATGCTAAAGTCATTCCGCCTAAATATCGTTTTGAAATTTTGCCCATTCCGCTCATTATGGACGGCAAAGTACAGGATGAAAATTTGGTGAAGCTGGAGAAAACCCGTTTTTGGTTGAAAAATGTATTGCAGAATGAAGGTGTAACCGACTTCAAGGAAGTATTTCTGTGTACAATAGACCATAAAGGCAAGCTGTTTTTGGATAAAACGAAGAAGCCGCGAAAGTAGCTGGGGGATATTATTTCCCAGCCTGCTCGCGGCTTTTTTTAATACATGTATGACCGCTAAGTCCGTGAAAACCAATGGCCGATTTTGGGCAAACGGGCGAGGTCATGTCGGTCAATAATGTTGGTCCATACCATTAAGGCCAAATATACAATAGCCCCGCATGCACAGGCAACGAGCAAATTCACCCATTCCGCGGCGAGCAGCTCACGATTCATCACGAAGCGAGCAGCAGCCCCCATAACGACCATGGCAGAGATCACCTTCATAAAATCGCGCAGCCTCATGCGGAAGCCGATCAGCTTGAGTACGCTAATGCCATGCAGTGCAGTGACAAGTACAATATTTAAATTAATTGCAATCAAAGCGCCATATATGCCAAATTCGGGCTTGGAGGCAAGATAAACAATGAAGACCAGCTTAATAGCGGCCCCTATTAACGTGTTCATAAGCGCCTTACCCGGTTTATCCAGCGCCTGAAGAGTGGCTTGCAGTGGAGCCTGCAAATAAATAAAAAGGCCGACAGGGGCAAGCAGTTGCAGCATAGGAGCAATTTCACTGTGGTTGTACAGCATTCGGCAGATCGGCTCGGCAAATAGGCCAAGAATAACGACGAAGGGTGCACCTGCGACAAGTGCCAGCCTCATGGATTGATGCAAACGCTTATGTATCGTTGCCATATCGCCCCTTGACGCCGCTTCGGAAAGCGACGGAATAAGCGAGGAGGCAAGGGAGTAGGTCAAAGCGGTAGGCAGCAGGATAAGCGGTATGACCATGCCTTGCAGCGCTCCGTATTGCGCTGTAGCAATGCCTGTAGCGATACCTGCCATAGCTAGACTGCGAGCGGTGAAGATGGATTCCAGCAAATAGGATAGCGAGCCGACTAGGCGGCTGGCAGTGACAGGTATGGACAAGCTAAGCAGCTTGCCCATAATGGGCGCTTTATCTTCTGTTGCAGCTTGCTTGCTTGCCTCAGCCAGCTGAGCGGGAGTTCTTTTTTCCCTTGCATATTTCCATAGCAGGACAGCTAGTCCTCCAATTTCCCCCACCACAACGCCAAGCATGGCGCCGGCTGCTGCCCATTCCACGCCTTTGGGCATGAGGAGCATCGCGAAGCCAAGCGAGAAAATAATGCGCAGCACCGTCTCCACAATTTGGGAGGCCGCAGATGGAATCATATTTTGCTTGCCCTGGAAGTAGCCGCGAAATACAGATGAAATCCCGACGATCAGCAGCATCGGAGTCATGAACAGAAACGTGCGCTGTACACGCTTGTCCGGCAGCAAATGCGCGGTTATCCATGGCGAGAACAGCAGCAGCAGGCTGGTCAGCGTAATCGCGAGCAAGATCGTGAGCAGCATCGCACTGCGAAAAATATGGCGGACCCGTCCCTCATCTTCGTTTGACTGGGCTTCGGCAATCCATTTGGCAACGGCGAGCGGAATGCCGCCGGTTATGATGGTCAGCATGACGGCCAAAAACGGATAGCTTAGCTGATACAGCCCAACGCCTTCGGCGCCTATAATGCGCGGCAGCGCAATGCGCGGGACGAAGCCGAGTATTCGATTGATGACGCCCGCCGCAAGTAAAATCATGGCTCCTTTTATAAACGTTTGCTTGGTCATACTCGCCCCTCATTCCATTAGCCGTATTGTTGCAGTATCATTGTTATGCACGGCATGTCCGAATCATGATTGGATTATGAACATCTCTCCGTATGCAGGAATATGCGCCTTGGGCAGCGAATAGTAGCAGTCAAGGCAAAAAAGCACGGGAGGCGCGGCTATGGAGGAACAGGACCTGGTTCAGGTAATTGAACAGCTGTGCAACAGCAAGGCAGAGGAGTTTCAGCTCATTGGCTATGAACATGCAAGCGGCAAAGATATTTGGGAGTGCGTAAGCGCGGGTTATAAAAAGAGCGGGCAGCCGGAGCTGCATAAGCTGGTCAACGACATTTTGTCGCTAAAGGTGACAAGCTTTATGAACTTTTTGACGATTAGCGCTTACCGGGGAACCCATTTCTAAGGGGAGGGTTTCTTTTTTTTGACTCAAAATTTGCTCGCAAGTATAATAGGAATATTGAGATCATAAGGGGGACTTAGGAAATATGAATGGGAAAAGATTATTTGCCTTCCTTGGGATCGTAGTCATCGTGTTTGGCGTGATCGCTTGGACGAGCCCATCGCTGGTAACCGGCATTCGGCTAGGCCTGGATTTGAAGGGCGGCTTCGAGGTGCTTTATGAGGCAGAACCGCTTACGGCCGGCGATAAAGTTACGCCTACTTTGCTGAAGGATACGGCGAAAAGCCTGGAGGCTCGTGCCGACAAGATCGGTATTTCCGAGCCGGAAATTACGACAGAAGGAACGAACCGCATTCGCGTCAAGCTTGCTGGCGTGACGAATGAGGATGAGGTAAGAGACATCATCAAGAAGCCGGTCAATTTGACGTTTAAAGCACCGGATGGCACGATTGAGCTTCAAGGCAACGATTTTGTGCAAAATGCAGCTACGGTCGAATATGATTCGCTGAATAATCCAGTCGTTTCGATTAAGCTGAAAGATGCAAAGAAATTTGAGGATGTAACGAGGAGACTGACAGGCAAGACGCTGGCGATTTATCTCGACGATGAAATGCTGTCGAATCCGAACGTCAACCAGCCAATCAGCGGCGGAAGCGCGCAAATTAGCGGTAACTTCACGCTTGATGAGGCAAATAGCTTGAAGGATACGATTAATTTGGGCGCATTGCCGCTTAAGCTGACTGAGAAATACACGCAAAGCGTGGGCGCAAAGCTTGGACAGCAGTCGCTTGAAGATACCGTTCGTGCCGGAATCATCGGCTCGGCGATTATTTTGGTGTTCCTGATTATTTTGTTCCGCATACCGGGCGTTGTAGCAGGTATTACGGTTATTACCTTTACTTGGATGCTGGTGCTCATATTCGAGATGTTGAATGTGACCTTAACGCTGCCGGGCATTGCCGCATTTGTTCTCGGGATCGGGATGGCGGTGGACGCGAATATTATTATGTATGAGCGGATTAAAGAGGAGATTCGCAGTGGAAAAAGCTTGCTTTCCTCGCTTAAAGCCGGCTCCAAAAACTCGTTCCGTACCATCATGGATGCGAATATTACAAACATGATTTCCTGCGGCGTGCTTTATTACATCGGAAATGGTGCGATCAGAGGTTTTGCACTGACGATGATTTTGAGTATTTTGGTCAGTATCGTTACAAACATTTTCTTCTCACGCCTGCTGATTCATTTGCTGATTCGCAGCAACCTGTTTACTAAACCTAGCTATTTCGGCGTGAAGGAGGCGGACATCCGTGAACTTTAAAACAACGGTGCATTTTGACTTTATTAAGCATAGCAAGAAGTTTTTCATGGCTTCTATCATTTTAACGATTGTAGGAATAATTTCGCTGTTCCTGTTTAATCTGAACTATGGCGTCGATTTTAAGGCGGGTACGAATATGGATATCGTAGTCGGCAAAGCCCTTACTCAGGCGGATGCGAAGGAAGTTTTGGCCTCAGTCGGCATGACGGAAGTTACGCCGACGGTTGGCGGTACGAACGGTGATCGCGTGTCTGCTCGGTTTGAGGAAGTATTGGAGCAAGCGAAGGTAACAGAAATCCAAACTGCCTTTAAAGCAAAATATGGCGATCAAGTATCGGCAGAGGTCAGTGTCGTATCTCCAGATATGGCGCGTGAGCTAGGCATCAAGACGATTTATGCCGTTATTATTGCGAGTATTGCGATTATGATTTATGTCATGATTCGTTTCGAATGGCGCTTTGCTTTAGCGGCAAACATTGCGATTTTGTATGACGCTTTTGTTGTAGTCGCTGTGTTTTCCATTTTCCGTCTGGAAGTCGATCTGCCGTTTATTGCGGCGGTGCTCACGACAATTGGTTATTCAATTAATGATAAAATCGTTATTTTCGACCGAATTCGTGAAAATCTTCGGTTTGGCAAGCTGAAAACGCGTGAGCAGCTCGCAGAAATGGTCAATCAGAGCCTTTGGCAAACGATGGCGCGTAATATTTATACGGTGCTTGCCGTTCTTGTTATCGCAATCTGTTTGTTTCTGTTCGGAAGCGAATCGATCAAGCTGTTTGCCTTGGCAAAAATTATCGGTCTGACAAGCGGCGCATACTCGTCGATCTGTATTGCGAGCCCGCTTTGGCTGCTTCTTAAAAGCAAACAAAAGCCTAAAGCAAAGCAGCCTGCCAAGACTGCGGTCTAACAGCGTAGGAGGAGGCAGTCATGGCAATGAACCAACGATATACAAAAGCAGAACCGGCCAGCTGGTCAGGAATCTGGGGTAATGCGGCGTTGGCGTTGTTAAAGGGGGCAGCAGGCTGGCTGTCCGGCAGCAAAGCATTGCTTGCAGATGGTTGCCGATCTGCTGCGGAAGCGGCGGCTATTTTCGCGGAAAAGGTCGTTTCACAGCGCAGTGGCAATGGAAGCGAAGCTTCTACTGGCAGCGCTGCTGCTGCAAAGCACAACAATACAAGGAAGACTGAAACCTTCATGAATGTTGTTTTAGCAGCAGCGCTGCTGCTAATCGGCTTGGAGATAGGCATTTCGGCCGTTCGCGACATTGCTGAGGGGATCAGCAAGCCGCCTCATTGGAGCGCGCTTGCTGCTCTGGCTTGCTGCCTGCTCGTGAAGGAGCTTATTTGGAAACAGCGTGAGCATGGCAGCAGCTTGTATGCGACACTTGCGGTATTCATTGGTGCAGGAATGGCTTGGCTAGGTAAGCTGATTTCGCTTCCGGTGCTTTATTATTTTGATTCGGCGGCAGCTATCGTCATTTCGGTTATCGTCATGAACGGCGGCTATCGAATAATTGTGCCCTCCTCTCGCAAAGAGGAAGCACCAACAGAGGCTTATAGCGAAAATACCGAGGAGCTCATGCAGCTCGTTCAACGGGTGGAAGGCGTCGTCACGGTACAGTCGCTGCACGCTCGCGAGCAGGGCCATTATGTCGTTGCTGAGGCCGTTATAAGCGTTAATCCGCGCGTGACCGTGCTTGAGGGCCATGAAGTGGCGAAAAGGGTGAAACGACTGCTGCTGACACGCTTTACCCATCTAACGGATGCAACCGTTCATGTCGAGCCATATGATCCCGGTTATCCTTATAAATCCAATCACGATCCGAATCAGGAGCATATGCCTACGCTGCTGCAATAGCGCAGCGTGGCAGAAAGGAGTGGAAGTCGGCGTGATTCAAGCTAAAACACGTTGGAATCTTGCGCCTTGGGACGAGCAGGCAGACGCGGCGGCGCAGGAGCTTTCCACAGCGCTGCGCCTGTCGCCGCTTGCCGCCAAGCTTTTGGTGCAGCGCGGCTATAGAGAGGTTGCACAGGCGGAGCAGTTTTTAAGAGGCGGCTCTGAGCATTTGCATGACCCGTATTTACTAAAAGATATGAGGGAGGCTGTCGCCCGTATTCGGGAGGCGGCCTCAGCTGGCGAAAAAGTACGTATATATGGCGATTATGATGCCGACGGCGTATCCAGCACCTCGCTGCTCGTGCATGTCTTTCGCGAGCTCGGCCTTCATTTTGATTATTATATTCCCCATCGGGCGCTCGAAGGCTATGGTTTAAACAAGGCGGCGCTGGAGAAGGCAGCCGCTGAGGGCATTGGCTTAATTGTGACTGTTGATACTGGCATTAGTGCGTTCGATGAAATTGCTTACGCCAAGGAGCTTGGGCTTGATGTCGTTGTCACTGACCATCACGAGCCGCCAGCGCGTATTCCGGATGCCTGCGCCGTCGTTAACCCGAAGCGTCATGATTGCACGTATCCTTTTGAAGGGCTGGCAGGCGTTGGAGTCGCATTTAAGCTGGCGCAAGCGCTGCTGGAGCGTCCGCCTATGGAGCTGACGGATATCGTTTGTCTGGGAACGATTGCTGATCTAATGCCTTTGACTGGCGAAAACCGGATTTTAGTCAAAAGCGGGCTGGAACGGCTTCGCCAGACGACGAATACGGGATTTCTCGCGCTTGCCGAGTCAACGGGCATAGAGCTGTCGTCGATTACATCTACGACTGTCGCCTTTGGCATGGCGCCGCGCATTAATGCGGCTGGCAGGCTCGATCATGCGCGGCGCGCTGTCGAGCTGCTCATAAGCGATAACTACGATGAGGCTATACTCGCGGCGACTTCACTCGATATGCTGAACCGCGAGCGACAGCGCATTGTGGAAGGGATCGTCAAAGAGGCGGAGGAGCAGTGGGCGCAGAAGCAAGCACAAGCAATGGCTGCGGGCGAAGCAGAGCCGGCAGTCATCGTGCTTGCGGGCGAAGGCTGGAATGTGGGCGTTATCGGCATTGTAGCCTCCAAGCTGCTGGAGCGCCATTACAAGCCCGTCATTATTCTCGGCATAGATGGAGAGAGCGGCATGTGTAAGGGGTCTGCGCGCTCCATTGATGGCTACGACCTGCATGCAGCACTTACCGTCTGCGATGAACTGCTGGACCATTATGGTGGCCATCAGGCGGCGGCAGGCATGAGCCTGCATCGCGACCGGCTGGCTGATTTTGAACGCAAGCTGGGCGAGCTGGCCTTGGAATGGCTCAGTGAACAGGATTGGATTCCCAAAACGGGCATTGATCTAGCGTGCAAGGTGGAAGAAGCAAATTTGCAAACGATCAATGAGCTGGCGCAGCTGGAGCCGTTCGGGGCGGGTAATCCATCGCCACGCTTGCTCATTCAGGGCGCCGCACTTGCAGACAAACGAACGATGGGCAAGGAAGCGAAGCATCTCAAGCTGACGGTGAAGAGTGGACAGGCTGTACTGGAGGCGGTAGGCTTCAGCATGGGAGCTATCGCCGACCGGCTGATTGCGAGCAGCACGGTGGATTTGGTAGGCGCGTTGTCCATTAATGAATGGAACGGCCAGCGCAAGCCTCAGCTGCATATTCATGACCTGTTCAGCGGAGGCGCGTATGCAAAATTTCCTGAACGTGAGCATTTCGGTCAAGTGTATCAACTGCTGCGGAGAATGAAGCGGGCACCGCTTGAGGGGCTTGCGAAGCGTCTCGCGGAGATGAGCGGATGGCCGCAGGAAATGACTGAGGTTATGCTGCGCGTGTTTACCGAGCTGGCGTTTATTCGTATTGAGGATGGCTTTGCAATCGTAGCAGAAGCGCCGGAGAAGCGAGAGCTTGGCACAGCGCCTTCCTACCAGAAGGCAAAAAGTAAAGCAGAACAATTGCAATCCCCGCTTTTTGCAGCTACAATATTGGTTTGACAGCATCAGAATGGCGATAGACAGAAGGGACGAATAATGAATGAGCGAGTCACAAATTAATTTTAAAGATTACATTCGGGTTATTCCCGATTTCCCACAGCCAGGCATTCGCTTTAAGGATATTACTACTTTGCTTAAGGACGGCCCAGCTTACCGTGCTGCCATTGAAGAAATGCGCAAAGCGGTTGAGCATTTGAAAATTGATATCGTTGCAGGACCGGAAGCACGCGGCTTCGTTATAGGCGCTCCGCTTGCTCTTGCACTAGGCGTAGGTTTTGCGCCCATCCGCAAAAGCGGCAAGCTGCCCGGCGAAACGATTGAAGCGAGCTATGACCTGGAGTATGGCAAAGATGTGCTCGCTATGCACAAGGACTCCATCCAGCCAGGACAGCGCGTTCTGATCGCCGATGATCTGCTTGCAACGGGAGGTACGATTGCAACTTCCATTAATTTGATTCGTCAGCTTGGCGGGGAAATTGTCGGCTCGGCGTTTCTTATCGAGCTCTCCTATTTGACGGGCCGCGAGAAGCTTGGCGATATGGACGTCGTTTCACTCGTTACTTACTAGAAATTGCTCAAAGTATGAAATAAAATGGTTAGAACGTTTAAGCCAACCAGCCGCTGCTGGTTGGCTTTTGTACAATAAAGTCCACATTGCCGGTTAAGAAATTTAAATTTCCATCACTTAAATTGACACTTCAATCGACAGCGCAGTTGACGTCATGCTATGCTAACAGGCATAATATTAGAAAACTCGGAAAATGTGCGAAGGGGAGCCTAAGCAAGGCTCATTTCGGAAAGGGATGTTCATGGGCATAGAGCAGTTAATTGAAAAGGCATCGGCCTATATGAAGGAACAGGACTTATTACGCATAAGGGAAGCCTATCATTTTGCAGATCAGGCTCATCATGGACAAGTGCGGAAATCAGGCGAACCTTACATTTTACATCCGATTGCCGTAGCAGATATATTGGTGGATATGCAGATGGATGTGCTATCCATTATTACAGCCTTACTGCATGACGTGGTTGAAGATACGACAGTCGATCTGGAGACGGTTCGGGCGAAATTTGGTGAAACCTGCGCGATGCTGGTTGACGGACTGACGAAGCTGGAGAAAATCCGTTTTCGTTCCAAGGAAGAGCAGCAAAACGAAAATTACCGCAAAATGTTTGTAGCGATGGCGCAGGATATTCGCGTTATTTTGATTAAGCTTGCTGATCGGCTGCACAATATGCGGACGCTAAAATTCCAGTCTGAGGAAGCGCAGCGGCGAATTGCGTATGAGACGCTGGAAATTTTTTGCCCCATTGCGCATCGGCTCGGTATTTCCGCGATTAAGTGGGAGATGGAGGATATTGCACTTCGGTATTTAAATCCGCAGCAATATTATCGCATCGCCAACTTGATGAAGAAAAAACGGGCAGAACGCGAGCAGTTTATTGCCGATGTTATTGAGCGAATTGAAGAGAAGCTTGGCGAAATGGGCATTGAAGGCGATATTTCCGGGCGCCCGAAGCATTTGTACAGCATTTACAAAAAAATGACCGACCGCAACAAGCAGTTTAATGAGATTTATGATCTCATGGCGATTCGGATTATTGTCGAAAATATTAAGGATTGTTATGCAACGCTAGGCATTATCCATACGCTGTGGAAGCCGATGCCGGGGCGGTTTAAGGATTATATCGCGATGCCGAAGGCGAATATGTACCAGTCGCTGCATACGACGGTTGTAGGGCCGAATGGCGAGCCGACCGAAGTGCAGATTCGGACATGGGATATGCATCGTACATCAGAATACGGGATTGCGGCGCATTGGGCATACAAGGAAGGCACGGTCGTGCCGAACCGCAATTTTGAAGATAAAATGTCTTGGTTCCGCGAAATATTGGAGCTGCAAAATGACGCCCGCGACGCATCGGAGTTTATGGAATCGCTGAAGATGGATTTCTTCTCCGATCTCGTATTTGTGTTTACGCCGAGCGGTGAAGTCATTGAGCTGCCAGCCGGCTCAGTGCCGCTGGATTTTGCTTACCGCATTCATACGGAGGTTGGCAACCGCACGATTGGCGCCAAGGTGAACGGCCGTATTGTGCCGCTCGACCATAAGCTCAAAACCGGTGATATTATTGAAATTCTCACCTCTAAGCATTCGTATGGACCGAGCCAGGATTGGGTGAAAATTGCACAGTCATCGCACGCCCGCAGCAAAATCAGGCAGTGGTTCAAGAAGGAGCAGCGCGAGGAAAATGTGGCGAAGGGTCGTGAGGCGGTCGAGCGTGAGCTCAAGCGCCTTGGTTTAGAGCCCTCGGCATGGCTGACCGAGGACAAGCTGCAAGAGGTTGCGTCCAAGTTCTCATTTAACGATGTGGAGGACATGCTGTCAGGCGTTAACTTTGGCGGCGTGACTGCTGCGCAGATTTGTACCCGTCTAACGGAGAAGCTGCGTAAGGAAGCTGAGAAAAACAATACGATTGAGCTCGGTACGGATAAAGATGCAAAATCGGGAGTCAGCCGTAAAAATCGCCAGCACCATGGCGTTACGGTACGAGGCATTGATAATTTGCTCATTCGCTTTGCTCGCTGCTGCAATCCGGTGCCTGGCGACGCGATTATTGGCTACATTACGCGTGGACGCGGCGTCTCGGTGCATCGTATGGATTGCCAAAACATTCCGTTCGGCATGGACGGAGAGGAAGCGGATCGCGTTATTGAGGTGGAGTGGGAAGAATCTATCGAGGCTAATTACAGCGTCGATATTGAAATTACCGGCCATGACCGTAATGGTCTGCTCAATGAAGTGCTGCAGGTTGTATCCGGCAGCAAGACGAATATTTCAGCAGTGACCGGGCGTTCCGTGAAAAATAAAATGGTCATGATTCATATGACCGTGCTGATCAAGAACGTTGAGCATCTCTCATCCGTGGTGGAGAAGATTAAACGGGTGCAGGATATCTATTCCGTCCAAAGGATTATGAATAGCTGATTTTGCTGCTGTAAAAGCCTTGGTTGGGAAGGGCGGGGGGACACTGCGTGAAAGGTTTGGGTTTCGGTCGCCATTGCTCCTGAATTTCATCGAATTTACCGCTGCACGGTAGAAATTCAGGAGCAAAAGCGAACGCTCCGCTCCTCAATCCCAAACCTTTCACTCCACTTTCTCCCCCCTCCTCTTCCCCAAAAAGGTTTTAAAAGCAGGTTTAGCTATTGCCAGCAGGCAACAAGCTAAAGATAACAGATAACAGATAACAGATAACAGATAACAGATAACAGATAACAGATAACAGATAACAAATAACAGAAGATAGACAAAGATAACAGGTCATAACTACACTTAATGGATGATTATAGTGTAGGTCAACAGGTATACAATAATTATCCCTGCTTCGCATGCACGAAGCAGGGATGAATGAAATATAGGTTGGCGGCGTACGTAGCCGCCTTCTTCTTTTTTAAGGAAGGATGGGGAAGCATGAAGGTTGTAATTCAGAGAAGCAAGCAGGCAAGCGTAACCGTCGAAGGGGAAATAACAGGAGCAATCCACTTTGGATACGTGCTGCTTGTTGGAATTACCCATGAAGATTCAGATGCAGACATCAAATGGATGGCCGATAAGATCGCGGGCCTGCGCATTTTTGAAGATGAGGCTGGCAAAATGAATTTGTCCATCGTCGAAACGGGCGGCGCTATTTTGTCTATATCGCAGTTTACATTGTATGGAGACAGCCGCAAAGGCCGGAGACCTAACTTTATGGCTGCTGCGCGCCCAGAACAGGCTGAGCCGCTCTACGAGCAGTTTAATGCCTATCTTCGTCAGCAGCATGGGCTGCAAGTGGAGACGGGGCGTTTTGGCGCTATGATGGATGTGTCGCTCGTCAATTGGGGGCCTGTAACATTGATTTTGGACAGCAAGGAGTAGAGCAGAGCCGTAAAGAGCAGTTGCACTTGCAGAGGATTCCTTAATTCATTTCCTCTTTCGCAGCAACCTGCGTTTTTATTTCTGTAAACAATTCTTCTTTAGTCAAACCGGTTATTTGATCAATAGCGGCTAGTTCAATCTGCTCCGTTTCGAAATGAATCGTATCGTTTTGCTCAGTCGTTAAAGAAAGCTCCTTATTTTCTGTATTTACTTTCAAAGCAACGCTGCCGAAAGAATCCACTTCTGCTTGAAAGGGTACTGAAGAAGGGCCGAACACATCCTTAGTCTGTGCTTTTTTCAAAAACAAGACATACGTCTGATCAAAATCGGGCTTGCTGTAGTTGGGCGAATTGAGCAGCGCTTCATAGTTCACTTCATCTACTGTATGTTTTAATAAAATATTATGTGGGATGGAAATATGAATCGTGCCTTCAACCTCGCCCAGCAAGGCCTCCTCAATTACAAAGGAATACACCTCGCTAAAATGGTTTTCTCCCATGTTCCAATCCTCAATAAACTTCACGTAGCGGCCGGATACCACATAATCGGAATGATGAACTAATCCTGCTACATCGCCGCTGACCGCATAATCGGGTGCATAATTTACATAATACGCAGCAGGCATTCCCTTCTCTTTTGTTATAAATAAAACTACTGCGGCCATGAGTGCTGCACATAACACTGAAATTAGCAGCATTCGAACATTCCATCGTATCGTCATGATGACTTCCTCCTTTAATTATTTTGGATAAAGGGTATTTATTCCGTTTTTGTCATCGGTTTGCGGCAAGTATACGTTCTCCCTGTTTCGACTTGAATTCATAATAGCCGTCACAGGAGCAGAGCTATGACCAAGACCAAGGGCGTGGCCTAATTCATGTCCGGTAGTGCTCCTTCTAGTTTGGGGAAAATTCACAACACTTGGGTTCCCTATATTGATATCTGCGGTAAAGTAGCTGGTTGAAGTTGTACCTGGGCTCACATAAGTAATGCATGCCCCATACATCGAAGGATCATCGACATTTTGAGTGCCAACGGTGCTGAAGGTTGAAGTATTAAGCGCCGAAAGATTAAATTTTATTTTACTTTGGGCACTATTCCAATCAGAGACGGCGGTGTCGAAAGCAGCTTTATAAGTCGTATTAGTGGTAGCGTATTTTACATATACGTTGTAGGTACTATTGACGGACTTTGGCCATTTGTGGCCGGTAAACGTAAAGGCGAAAGCGGTTGACGTAAAAATGAGAGCCGGCAGTAGTAAGATGGCAGCGGTCAGCAAAGATTTTTTCCTCATTATTTCATGCCCCTTTTTTGATTTTTCTTACTGGTAAATTACTGTATACCTTTTTCTGTGCACGACTAAGCGCTTATAGGAAACGATTGCGCACGAATCGGACATAACCTTATGACGAACAAAAAACAGGATATGTTTCATTTTCTGGATATTATTTCAAATTAATTAATAGTGATAGGCTTGAGATGTATCTTTCAAGCGGCATGAATGGCAATTGGACCAGCATCATGCTGGGGTGAAGATTAGGAGGGAGTCCTTCTGGATACAATAGGGGAGAGAATGGGCGCGGTTCAAGCATTCGGCAGCGATTGGCCGTGGCTGAGCGCCTGTTTATTTTGTACCGGAGGCGAATGAACGCATGCATCAATCCCGCAAGGAGCAAGGGCTGGAGCGGATTAGCCGCAAGCTGCTGCATGCCGATCGGCATGAAGCCATCAGGCTATCACAACTGGAGGAGGACATGGAGGCGGCAGAGGAATGGGCAGGCTTTCCAGCTGCTGCCGGCAAGCGGAGCGACAAAATGGACACGTAAATGAACACGTAGTATGGAGCCGAATGCATTTAGGGTACACGCCGGGCAAAAAATCGGCAGCAGGAAATAAAACGCTTTCTAAACTGTAATGTTACTGTAATCAAACGATAACGCTATTTTAACATCGCAAGCCTATAATAGACCTCGACCCCCTTTTTTAAAATATAAATTACTTTTGGACCTGCAAGGTGATTGCAGGTTTTTTTCTGTCTACTAATGGGCATACGGCTGTTTCTCTATATTTGGGCTGATAAAGCTGAATCGCAGCTTGACTTTCTGATGTCGCCCAAGTAAAATGAAGCATCAGCATCATTCACTATAATGATTTCATGATGGAACAAAGTAATCCATGCGCATATATGCAGAGAGGAATGCCTTAGGCTGCAAGCATTCTTATAATGGCGGGATGAACAGACTTTCCGGAGAACAGACGGTGAACGTTAGCCTGCTGGGGCTTAAGCTCTAGGCAAGCGATTGTTTCAGTAGCCGTACTGCGGGTGACGGGCGTTAACCGTCTTCAAGCGAGCTTCTGTCTTAGGGCAGCCGTCTCGGAATGTGGGTGGTACCACGGGAGCTATACTCTCGTCCCTGACAGCAATAGTTGCTGTTCAGGGGCGGGAGTTTTTTGCTTTAAATATAAGACTTTATAAGTTTTACACTTACGACTGGCTTATATTTCACCGCAAAATGAGCCATGCCGTCATCACAAGGCGAGTGCTGTTTTGCTTGTTCTTATGTTTTATTAGCAGCAGGTCAGGAGGAAAAAGACATGGCATTTCAAAAATTACCCGGAACGCAGGATATGCTGCCAAGCTCAATCGACAGCTGGCAGTTCGTCGAGCAGAAGGCGCGTGAAATATGCCGCCGCTTTAATTTTCGCGAAATTCGTACGCCGATCTTCGAAGCGACCGAGCTGTTCCAGCGCGGCGTGGGAGAAACAACGGACGTCGTGGAGAAAGAGATGTATACGTTCACGGATCGCGGCAATCGCAGCGTAACGCTTCGTCCAGAGGGCACGGCTGGTGTCGTCCGGGCATTCGTTGAAAATAAACTGTTTGGCGAGCCGGATTTGACGAAGCTGTATTATATCGGGCCTATGTTCCGCTATGAGCGCCAGCAAGCGGGGCGTTACCGTCAGTTTCACCAGTTCGGCGTAGAAGCGATGGGCTCGGTTAATCCGGCGCTTGATGCCGAGGTTATCGCCTTGGGCTATACGTTTTATACCGAGGTTGGGCTTAAAGGAGTACGCGTCGAAATCAATTCCGTCGGTACGCCAGCAGTAAGAAGTGCCTTCCGCGAGCGCCTGCTTGCTTTCCTTGAGCCGAAGCGCGAGCTGCTGTGCAAGGATTGCCAGTCACGGATGGATCGCAATCCGCTGCGCGTGCTGGACTGCAAGGTTGATCAGAAGCATTTTGAAGGTGCTCCGTCGATTTTGGATAGTTTGGACGAGGAATGCTCGACGCATTTTGAAAAGGTGAAGGCGTATTTGACGGCAATGAACATTCCGTTTGATGTCAATTCGAAGCTGGTTCGTGGCCTTGATTATTATACGCATACCGCTTTTGAATTTAAAGCGGAGGGCATCGGTGCAATAGATACGGTTGGCGGCGGCGGACGCTATAATGGACTCGTTGCCGATATTGGCGGACCGGATCAGCCGGGCGTTGGTCTAGGCCTTGGGCTGGAGCGGACGATTTTGCTGCTTGAGCATCAGAAGGTGGAAGGCATCAAGGAAACGAGTCAGGTCGACGTTTACGTCATCAGCCTTGGCGAGGCAGCGGAGCGCGAGGCGACTAAGATCGTACATGACCTGCGTGCAGCTGGCTTGCGCGCTGACCGTGACTACACGGATCGCAAGATGAAGGCGCAGATGAAGTCAGCGGATCGCTTCAAGGCACGTTATACCGCCATTCTCGGCGATGACGAGCTTGCGCGCGGCGAAATTGCCCTGAAAAATATGGAAAGCGGCGAGCAGCGCACCGTAGCGATCGGCGAGCTGGCAGCAGCGATTCAAGCTTAGAGACTGCGACGAAATAAAGTGCCGCACCGGTTACTTATTTCCTCTCAGCTCCTTCGTTCACACAATTTTTTAAATAAAAGGAGCCTAACCATTATGTTGAAAACACATCCATGTGGAAAATTAACGAAAAGCGATATTGGACAAACGGTTATTTTGAACGGCTGGGTACAGCGTCGTCGTGATCTAGGCGGCGTATTGTTTATTGATCTCCGCGACCGTACAGGTATCGTGCAAACAGTTTTTAACCCTGATTTTTCCGGCGATGCGCTGGCGATTGCTGACCGTGCCCGCAACGAATTCGTACTTGCCGTTCAAGGCACAGTCGTTGAGCGCGATCCTGAGACGGTTAACGCGAACCTGGAAACAGGCGAAATTGAAGTGCGCGTTGAAAAAATCGAAATTATGAACGCGGCAAAAACACCGCCATTCCCAATTGAGGATGGCGTCGAAGTAGATGAGTCGCTTCGTTTGAAATATCGTTACCTTGACCTGCGTCGTCCAGAAATGCAAAAAACATTGCTGCTCCGTTCGAAAGCAGCGAAAATTTTCCGCGACTTCCTTGACGGAGAAGGCTTTATTGACGTTGAAACGCCAATTTTGACGAAGAGCTCACCAGAAGGTGCACGTGATTATTTGGTGCCTAGCCGTGTGCATGAAGGCGAATTTTTTGCCCTGCCGCAATCGCCGCAAATTTTCAAGCAATTGCTAATGGTTGGCGGCATTGAGCGTTATTATCAAATCGCTCGCTGCTTCCGCGATGAGGATCTTCGCGCAGACCGTCAGCCTGAGTTTACACAAGTCGATATCGAAACGTCCTTCCTGTCGCAGGATCAATTGCTGGGCATGATGGAGCAGCTTGCTGCAAGATTGTTCCGCGAGACGGTAGGCGTAGAGCTTGCGCTTCCGTTCCAGCGTATTACGTATGAAGATGCAATCAACAAATATGGCTCCGATAAGCCTGATCTGCGCTTCGGCATGGAAATTCAAGATATTACCGATATTGTTTCCACAAGCGATGTGAAGGTATTCGCAAGCGTAGCAGCATCCGGCGGCGTCGTGAAGGCGTTCAATGCGAAAGGCTGCGGCGGCTGGAGCCGTAAAGAGCTTGACGATTTGCAGCCGTTCGCTGCTCGTTATGGCGGTAAAGGCCTAGCTTGGATCACAGTTAAGGATGGCGAATGGCGCGGTCCAATCGTGAAATTCCTTAAACCGGAGGAAATCGCGGCATTGACTGAGCGTCTGCAAGTAGAAGATGGCGACCTGCTGACCTTCTCCGCTGACAAGAAAAAAGTTGTTGTTGATGTCATGGGCAACCTGCGCCTGAAAGTGGGCCGCGAGCTTGGCTTGATCGACGACACTAAATTCAAGTTTGTATGGGTTGTAGACTTCCCGCTGCTTGGCTGGGATGAGGATGCGCAGCGCTATGTAGCCGAGCATCATCCGTTCACACGTCCGCATGAGGATGATCTGCATCTGTTTGATACAGATCCAGGAAAAATTCGCGCACAAGCTTACGATATCGTCCTGAACGGCTATGAAGTAGGCGGCGGCTCGATGCGGATTTACAAGCGTGAGGTACAGGAGAAAATGTTTGCTGCGCTTGGTCTGTCCATGGAAACAGCGCAAGAGAACTTTGGATACCTGCTGGATGCTTTCGAGTACGGTACGCCTCCGCATGGCGGAATCGCATTCGGCTTTGACCGTCTCATCATGCTGCTGGCTGGCCGTACGAACCTGCGTGAAACGATCGCATTCCCGAAAACAGCGAACGCAACCGATTTGCTGTGCAATGCGCCGTCCGAGGTTGAGCTGTCCCAATTAGAGCAGCTTCATATCCGTACAGTGCCTAAGCCTGCAAAACAGCCTGCACCTGTAGGAGCAGCACCAGAAGCGCCTCAAGCGCCACAGGCTTAATGGAAGGGGCGGGCGAAATGGCCCGCCTTCCTACCCTAGATGCATGGAATAGATAACAGAAGGGACGGCGATTTTTAGATGCTGCACCAATTTTCACGCACGGAGCTGGCAATCGGCCCGGAGGGCCTTGAGCTGATGAAGGGGAGTACGGTAGCGGTGCTTGGTATTGGCGGCGTGGGCGGCATTGCTGCTGAGGCGCTAGCCCGTACAGGCATTGGCCGTATTATATTAGTCGATAAAGATGTTGTCGATATTACAAACGTCAATCGCCAGATTCATGCGCTTACGACGACCGTCGGCGAGCCAAAGGCAGAATTGATGCGCGACCGCATTAAGCTCATTAACCCGGAGTGCGACGCGGTATCTCTTCGGATGTTTTATACAGAAGAGACGTTTGAGAAGTTTTTTGAATATCCGATTGATTATGTGGTCGATGCTTCCGATACGATTTCGTACAAAATCCATTTGATTAAGCAGTGCCTGGAGCGCAAAATTCCGATTATTTCGAGCATGGGCGCCGCTAACAAAATGGACCCGACGAAATTTGAAGTTGTCGATATTTCCAAAACCCATACCGATCCTATTGCCCGCGTTGTGCGGCAGAGACTGCGCAAGGAAGGCATTCAGAAAGGCGTGAAGGTTGTGTTCTCCTCGGAGACACCGAAGAAGCCGCGTCAAGATGTGACGCAGCGCATCGTGCCCGAGAATGCGCCAGAAATTCGCAAGGCACAGCAGCCGCCAGCGAGCAATGCATTTGTTCCTCCAGTGGCGGGGCTGATTATGGTCAGCGTGGTCGTACAGGACCTGCTGGCAAAGGCAGATATTACCGTCTAGGCAAGCCCGGCTTTTTGCCAAATAAAATAAACCAGAGCGGACATGCATAGGCATGTCAGGGGCTCTGGTTTTTTTGTTGCATATCTTTGCTTAACTGATTACCGCATGGATGAACTTCTCTAGTGCAGTCGTATCTGTAATGTTTTTATTGCAGTCCTCGCTTTTGGCGCACATATAGTTTCCGACGGCTTTGTAGTAGTCGGGTGATGTGCCCGCAGGCCTTTTTTTCGTTATGGCGGAAAATAAAGCAAGCTCCTCAAACCGATTGCATACAAAGCAATAGTTTTTCTTGTTCGTCGGGCTGTAGCGGCCTTCGACGCCAACAAACTGCCCATTTACGGGATAAACGATGAACAGCTTATTGCTCGCAATATCAATCCAGCTTAAATAAGTGACATAGCGATAGTCGATAGCGGCTAGATCGGGCAGCTTAAGCTTTTTATTTTTGGGAAAAAGCTTCTGTATTTGTTTGGCCGTAATGGCTGGAAACTCTGTCAAATAGGCTTCCAGATCCCGCAAATACTTGGCAAAATCCTCTTTCGTCCTCAGCGTTGAAATAGCTTCAAGCATTTGCTTCTGCTCGGCGGTGGTGTCTTTGAACATCTCCATAATGTTAGATTCTGTCGTATATTTAACGGACTCCAAAACTAACAAATCAACAACTGTGCCAAGCGCATGCTGCAAAATACCGGCTTGTTTTTTTATCTCATTATATTGATGGTTTCTAATAAATGGTTCACGCATGTAGGTTCAGCCCCTTATTTGTTTTGATGATGCAGAAAATAAGGTGCAAAGCCAAGTATTAGAAACGACAAAAGCGTGGCTGGGAAATAACGTATCAGTTATGAGTACGCCCATGCAAAGTATCGCTTCTAAAACAAGCTCTGCAACGGGCTGCGCCAATCCGGCAATCTCGTATTGCCATCCATACCGACCCCCTTTTTCAATGAATTACCGTATATTATAATCAAAAAAACCTTCTTTCTCAACAGCTAGCCCCATGGCGCGATAAAAAGCGAATATGCTATGATCGAAAGGAATAGAAAAGAAGGTTGTGAGGCAGATGGATTTATTTTCTTATCAGGAAGCGGAGACGCCGCGGGCGAGGCTATTAGCCGACCGAATGCGGCCGCAGACGCTGGATGAATATATTGGGCAAGAGCATATCATTGGAGAGGACAAGCTGCTGCGCCGAGCGATTGAAGGGGATCAGGTGTCGTCCATTTTGCTATACGGCCCGCCGGGCTGCGGCAAGACGACGCTTGCCAACATTATTTCCAAGCGAACAGCAGGCGAGTTCGTCAAGCTGAATGCGGTGGACGCTTCGGTGAAGGATGTGCGAGAGGTTATAGAGCAGGCCCGTCTGAGCAAGACGATGTATGGCAAAAAAACTATTTTGTTTCTCGACGAGGTGCATCGCTTCAACACGGCAAGACAAGATGCGCTGCTGCCAGCGGTTGAGCAGGGCATCATTATTTTTATTGGCGCGACGACGGAAAATCCATTTCATCATGTAAATGGGGCGCTTCTGTCCCGCTCGACGCTGTTTCAATTAGAGCCGCTTGGTCCGCAGCATGCGCTGGAGTCCATGAAGCGGGCGCTGGACGATAAAGGCCGCGGGCTGGGCTTTATGGAGCTGCACTGCGACGAGGAGGCGCTGGCGCATATCGCGAATATGGCAGGCGGCGACATTCGCCGCGCTTTGAACGCACTGGAGCTGGCTGCGGTAACGACACCTTCTGAGCCGGATGGCTCGGTACATATTACGCTGGAGGTGGCGCAGGAATCAATTCGCAACCGTGCGGTCAAAGCGGATCAATCGACGCAATACGATGTGCTGTCTGCGTTTCATAAAAGCGTTCGCGGCTCCAGCGATGCGGCGCTGTTCTGGTTTTTGTACGCGGTGGAGAAGCTTGGCATGGACCCGATGACGTTTATCCGCAGGCTGATCGTCGCTTGCAGCGAGGACATTGGCCTTGCGAATCCGCAAGCGATGGTGCAGGCGGTAACGGCGATGGATGCTTATCACAAAATCGGCTGGCCGGAGGCAAAATACAATGTGTCGCAAGCGATTTTGTTCGCGGTAGAAAGTCCGAAATCGAATGCAACGGCGATGGCCATCGGCAAGGCGATGACGATGATGGAGGGGCTTGGCGCAGCCGAAGTGCCGCTTCATTTGCGCGATACGCATTATAAAGGCTCGGCGCAGCTTGGTCACGAAGGTTACAAGTACCCGCATGATTATCCGGGGCATTATGTGCAGCAGCAATATTTGCCGGACAAGCTAAGGGATATGAGCTTCTATCAGGCAACCGAGCAGGGCATGGAGGATAAAATCCGGCAAAATCAACAGCTGCGTAAGCGTCCGAAGGGGAAGAAATAGCCGATTGAGGTGTTTACCATTTATTATATGTGGTTGCTTGTATCTTTTTTAGCTTCATTATGGATGTTGTCTTTTTACCCAAATTACAATGATAATGAGTTCGTGCTTTTTACTGATGTTACAACCATATTGATTTTTTTACCTGGCTTCTTTCTTATGTTTCATTCAATACTCGTACAACTATTGCTATTAATAGTGAAAAAGGCAGAAGCAATAGCTCCATTAACGATTATCCTTTATATTCTGAATATAGTGGTTATATCTTTTATTATTAGTTATTCAAGTATCTTTTTGAATATAGCCATTTCTATTGTGTGCTCGTCACTATCCATCATTCATTTTTTTATTTCACTGTATTTAAAAAAGGCTTGTATATGCTCTCATTTATAGCTATATGGTCATAGTAAATGCGGAAGCGTCCGAAGGGGAAGAAATAGCCGTCTGAGGGATAGAATGGCAACCTTCTTCTGCAATCCTTCGTCTGAAGGGCAGGAGGTGGGTAGGATGTTGAAATACGCAAGCTTAGTTGCGGCAATTGCTTTGCTCGCAGGCTGTAGCATCAACAATCAGGTTCAGACGGAGCAGGCGCTGCTTACGGAACTCGCACCATTCGTAAAGGAAGCGGAGCCAGCTTTTATACAGGAAACGAGCGGGGCTTTGGGAAGTGTGTTTCCAAAGGTCGAAGAGCCTTATCAAGCAGAGCAGGCGGCTGACAATGGCGACGTTGTCCATGTTCATGGACGTTACTACAATTTGGACATATGGGATGCGTTTATAGAAAATATATCGCTTAAGCAGTCAGGCAAGGTTCGGCTTACGCAGTATACGATAGAAGGCGATCCTATTTTTTATGAGTTGGTTTATAATGGGGATGCGATCCTGTATACCTTTGACAATGGAATGGATGCGTTTGGCTCCGATTTAGGCAGGCCAAGCACGATCTGCGAAGGAATAGGAACGAAGCAGACGGAACGTGGGGATGAGGTCTACACTTTACTAGGGTGCGACCAAGAGGACACAGCAGAAACCTTTTTCTGGGCCACAGGTTCGGATATCGCAAAATAACACCAAACAAAGGAGCTGTATAAACCTATGAAGCTGTTAACATTTACGGAGCAAGGTGCAGAGCGTTTGGGAGTAAAGACGGAGCAAGGCATTCTCGATGTGGCGGCAGCCAGCGTAGCTTGTAAAGGGAGTGCATCCGTACCGCAAAATATTCATCAGGTCATTGAAGGAGGGGCAGAGGCTGTTGAATCCCTCCAGCGTCTGGTGAGCGTAGCGATTAGCCGTGCAGCTGATCTGGGAGAGGTATTTCTCGATGAAGCGGAGCTGACGTTTGCCCCTGCTGTGACAAGCCCTGGCAAAATTCTTTGCATCGGTCTCAATTACCGCAAGCATGCGGAGGAGTCCAATGCGGCCATTCCCGAGGTGCCGATTTTGTTCAGCAAATTCAGCAATTCGCTCGCTGCCCATGGCGAAGCTGTGCCGCTTCCTATTGCCTCCGAGAAGGTGGATTACGAGGCAGAGCTTGCAATTGTTATCGGCAAAGCAGCAAAGCATGTGACGGAGGAGGAGGCGCTCAGCTACGTATTCGGCTACTGTGCGGCTAATGATTTGTCGGCTCGCGATTTGCAAATGCGGACAGGCCAGTGGCTGCTGGGCAAAACGTGCGACAAGTTTGCGCCGCTCGGCCCTTATCTCGTAACAGCGGACGAGGTCGGCAATCCGAATGAGCTGGAGATGAAATGTATCGTAAATGGTGAGGTGCGCCAGCACTCGAACACGAGCGATATGATTTTTAACTGCAAGGAAATCGTCAGCTATGTTTCGCGTCATATGACGCTGTTGCCGGGCGATGTCATTTTGACGGGTACGCCTGAAGGCGTTATGCTCGGTTATCCGGTGGACAAGCAAAGCTATCTCAAGGCAGGAGACGATGTTACGATCGAAATCGAAAAGCTTGGCAGCTTGACGAATCGAATGGTTCTGGAATCATAACCCGTATAAAAAAAGCAAGGAAGCCGAGGCGAATGCCGCCAGCGTCCTTGCTTTTTTTCGATAGAACCGATAAGCGCTTCAGAGGTCATCGTCTTACGCAATGGCAAACATGAGTGCGCCGTAGCCAAATGCGGCAGCCAGCAGTCCCATTGCAAAAGCAGGCATCACCGATTGGCTGCGGTACATCCGGAAAAAGCCGACAATCATAATAGCAGCTGATGCAAGCAGCAGCCAGCTATCAAGTCCAAGCGAAAAATGAAGCGTAATATCAGGGCTGAAGCTTCCTTTATAAATCGTTGTGAACAATGAAGATGGTGCAGTTGTTTGCAGCGTTTCCTTCACCTCATGCGGCGGGGCCTGCTGGCCCAGCATGCTAGTGGCGATAAAAATCAGCAAGGCGATCAGGCTTTCTGCCTTTAACCAAGGGAGCGGGCGGAAAGCGGCGTCTTGCTTGAGCTTGTTTTTGTAGCCAAAGCTGTTCGTATACGCGAGCAGCAGCAGCGGCAGCAGCAATAAATGCTTAATCAACAGCATTTGCCCGTACGGCAGCATCCAAGCGTTAACATATTGTGGCGTTGTAAAGGTCATTAGCGTAATGCCCGCTGATATCGTTACGAAAAAACAGCCGAAGGCGAGCGTTGAAAACCAGGACAAAAATGGTTCCCAATGGTTTTCGTCCTTCGAAAACCAGCTTATCGTAATGACAATACCGAGCCAAATGGTGACGGCTATAAAATGGGCACTGTGAATGACGACCCCTTTGAGCCCATAGAGCGATGAGGCGTGGCTGGCATAACCGAGCCATACGGCCAGCAGCAAGGTTATGAACAGTCCAACCTTCGGTATATGGCGGTCCTGCCGGAACGATTTCATAGCTAGCAGAACAGACAGGCCAAGGGAGCTAAGCAGCGTCCACACGAAGGCTTTGCCTGCTACGGCATCAAGCAGCAGGCTTTTCATCATTTGACCGTAGCTAAGTTCAAAGTCGGCGGCGAACGTACGTGCCGTTTGATCAAGCGGAACAAATGAAAGCACAGGGATAGCAAGCGTGCAGGCCAGCAGCAAGCGATCAGGGACAACAACCTGCGGACGCTTGCTCTCCGGCACGAGACGCAAAGTAAATGCGCCCATTAACAACGCAAAGCAAGCATACAGAAGCGTCTCGCTCAAATAAATCATTTTTTGCGTCTTCTCGCAGCAGCAGCGATAACAGCAATGAGAAGAATGACAACGACAATAATAATCACGCTCGTGGTGGCGCTATCCTTCCCTTCGGTAGCCGCAGCAGCATCTGCTGTTGGCGCAGCACTTGCCGCAGGGCTTGCCGTTTCAAGAGCTGGTGACTCGGTAACCGCTGCATCAGGCGTTGACGAGCTTTCAGGTGAAGGGGATGCCGATGCAGGCTGCTCGCTTGCAGCAGCCTCCGGCGCATTGACAGTGAAGCTGTAGTCGCCCTCAATCGCATGGCCGTCAGCGCCGATAATGGCCCATTTCACCGTGTATATTCCGTTCTCCAGCGCCGCTAGCACCGCACCGCTCATCGTTTTTCCGTCTACAGTAACCTCATCGGTGGCGATTTGCTCGCCAGCCGCGTTCAACAGCTTGAAGGTACTGAGCTTTTCGATATCCGTATTGAAGGAAAGTGAAATTTGAGCAGGAGATGCTGTTACCGTCTCGTCTACGGCAGGTGTGGCCTGCTCGATTTTGGAATGGGCAAAAACGGCACCGGGAACTAGCCAAATAACAGCCAGCATAATTAGAATAATACGTTTCATATTGTTCCTCCTTGTAAGCTAAAGCTTAAGTATGTTGTAGCAAGCTGTTAGCATTATATCAGATATTGGGGTGGGACAAACGGCCTGCTCTGCGGCAAATTATAGGCGACTTTATGAACTTTTGCAGAAAAACGCTAGGTCTATGCTGAATAATGTACGGACTACGATGAATAAACATAATTACCGTCACTGAAAAACGGCGAGAGATGGACGAGGGGGTGCGCCTACCGTCACCGGAGCATGCTCTGGGGCAGGGCAGGCGAAGCCGCATTGGGTGAAACGATTCAGTTTGTGCTGTTTGCAGGGTTATTGCTAACTAACGGTTTTTTCACAGCGGCGGAGACGGCTATGCTGCGCTTGCGGCCTGATCAGTTGCACAAGCTGCAGGGTGGCGGGCAGCGTACATTAAAAAAAGCTGCTGCGCTGCTGCGTGAGCCCCAAGCTTATTTAACCGCATGCCAGCTGGGAATAACGCTCGCGTCGCTTGGGATGGGCTGGATGGGTATTCCGGCATTCCGCCTGCTCTTCGATTCATGGCTGGCTGGAAGGAGTGGGCGACTCCCCATCGCTCCAATCGTAGCGGAAGTGTTCGCTGTAGCAGCCGCTTTGCTGCTGGCTGCCGTGCTGCACAGCGTTTGCGGCACACTCGTTCCGAAAGCCATTGCGGGACATCGTGCGAAGCGGGTCGTTGTGCTCGCGGCCGCACCGCTGTTTTATTTTCATAAAGTTATGTATCCGTTGGCACGGCTTCTGGACTTACTTTCGAGCTGGATGTTTCAGGATGGTGAGGCACGGGTGGGGTCAGGTACAGTCCATACGTATTCCAGCCAGGACATTCGACTTCTACTCAAGGAAAGCAAGCGATCTGGACACATTCAACATACGGAGCTGCTGCTTGTTGATAATATTTTCAAATTTATAGAAACGCATGCGAGAGAAATTATGATTCCAAGGCGAGAGGTCATCTGCCTGTACACCCAGCTGTCGCTTGCGGAAAATAAACAGATGGCGCTTGCCGAAATGCATACGCGTTATCCCGTCTGTGAAAGCGACAAGGATGATATTATCGGCTTTGTTCACATCAAGGATTTATGGAAGGATGCGGAGCATACGCTGACCGACATCGAGCAAATTTTGCGCCCCATTATAACGGTGCCGGAGTCGATTTTCATAAGGGAGCTGCTTGGGCAAATGCAGGAGAGCAAAACGCAAATTGCGATTTTAATAGATGAATATGGCGGTACGTCAGGCATTGTAACGCTGGAGGACATTATGGAGGAAATCGTTGGCGAAATTCAGGATGAGTTTGACGAGGAAAGGGCGATGATTGAGCAGCTCGGAGAAGGGAGTCACTCGATTAGCGGGATGATGCTCATTGAAGAGGTCAACAGCTGTCTCGGCACGAATATTAGCTGTGACAACTTTGATACGATTGGCGGATGGATGTATTCCCAACTGGAAAACCTGCCGCGCAAAGGAAACAGGGTCAAAGCAGCTAACCATTTCGAGTTTGTCATCGAGGAAACGGATCATTACCGCATTTCCCGTATTCGCGTGAGCCGGCTCGCTGCTTCTTCTTCAAACAAGGAGCAAGAGGGTGTAATGGAGGATGTTAGAAATGTTGACGGCAAGGGGACAGGGACATAAGGGCGCTGTGCATATAAAAAAGGAACCTTCTCCTTCGGGCGCTGCCCCTCAGTGAAAAGGTTCCTTGACTTACCTTAGCTTGCCTTACCGTAGCTTAACTTGGCCTGCTTGCTTGGAATTGAAGCAAGAGCTTCAAAGCAGCCTGACGGCTAGCCATTGAAGCTGGAAAATGCTTAACGAGCGGCAAGGAATGCCGCTTCGTCAACGTCAAGCTTCTCTACGATGTCGATTGTGCCGCCTGCCAGACAAACATCGCCATCATAGAGAACGACGGCTTGGCCAGGCGTGATCGCCTTCTGCGGCTGGTCAAACGCAATATGTGCCGTTCCGTCTGCGCGAGGTGTCACGGTAACGCCTTGGTCGGCTTGGCGGTAGCGGAACTTGGCCGTGCAGTGGAAGGAGCCTTCCGGCTGCTCTGGTGCGATCCAATTCATGCCGCTGGCAATAAGCCCTGTTGAATACATGCTCGGATGCTGCTCGCCCTGCACCACGTACAAAATGTTGCGCGCTAGGTCTTTGTCCGTAACGAACCATGGCTCGCCATTGCCGGAGCCGCCAATGCCAAGGCCCTGGCGCTGTCCGAGCGTATAATACATCAGACCGTCATGCTTGCCCTTGACTTCGCCGCTGCGAATGTCGACCATGTCGCCTTTCTGGGCTGGCAAATAGCCGCTCAGAAATTCCTTGAAGTTGCGCTCGCCGATGAAGCAGACGCCAGTGCTGTCTTTTTTCTTTGCGGTGTACAGGCCTGCCTCTTCGGCAAGCCGTCTAACCTCTGGCTTCGGCAGATGCCCAATCGGGAACATCGCCTTTGCGAGCTGCTTCTGGTTCAGTGCGCTAAGGAAATAAGTCTGGTCCTTGTTGCTGTCCACGCCGCGCAGCAGCTTCGTCTCGCCATCCGGTGTGCGTTCTACGCGCGCGTAATGGCCTGTCGCCAAATAATCGGCGCCGAGCTCATTCGCTTTTTTGAGAAAATCGCCGAACTTGATTTCCCGGTTGCACATCACGTCGGGATTCGGTGTACGGCCGCGCTTGTATTCATCCAGAAAATAAGTGAACACCTTATCGAAATATTGCTTCTCAAAATTAACCGTATAATACGGAATGCCGATCTGGTCGCATACGCGGCGAACGTCTTCCGCGTCTTCCTCTGCTGTGCAGTGACCAAATTCATCGGTATCATCCCAGTTTTTCATAAAAATGCCGACTACATCATAACCTTCCTGCTTAAGCAGCAATGCGGTTACGGAAGAGTCTACGCCGCCGGACATGCCGACCACAACTCTTGTTTCTTGTTTGGATTTTGCCATTTGCTCACACCGCCTTATATTCAAACTCTAAAACGAGTATCTCTCATTGTAGCATATATTTATCGCTGCACAAAAAACTTTTTTGAGTAGATTAGCAAGCTTTTCTCGCATGTTGAACGCACTATATGCTAACATAGAAGCTATATGGGAATACCATGATTTAAGCCGAGTCATGGATGCGCAAGGCAAAACAACTAATGAAAATGAGGTGCCCTTTTATGAAAATATCAACGAAAGGCCGTTACGGTCTCACCATAATGATGGAGCTTGCTGGGAAGTTTGGCGAGGGGCCGATATCTTTGAAAAGCATAGCGGAACGCAATAACCTGTCCGAGCACTATTTGGAGCAGCTCGTTGCTCCGCTTCGGAACGCTGGACTTGTAAAAAGTATTCGCGGCGCCTATGGCGGCTACATTTTGTCCAAGGAGCCTGATCAGATTACGGCTGGAGATGTGATCCGCGTGCTGGAAGGGCCAATCTCCCCGGTTGATTTTACCGAAGAGGATGATCCGGCGAAGCGCGATCTGTGGCTGCGTATTCGCGACGGCATTGCTTCAGTATTAGATTCGACTACACTTCAGGACATGGTGAGCTTCCAGGACCCGGGCAAAGCGGATAGTTATATGTTTTATATTTAGTTGAACTTTATTTGGGATGAATGCTTGATTAGCTTTGCATTAGGTTTTGTTAATAAAAGGTGTATGAATTCAAAAACAGGCTGGCTGAATTTTTATTAGCTAGTCTGTTTTGTTTGTGCTCATTTTTAATTATTCTTTGATGATATGTATAAATATAAGGAATGAAATGAAATATTAATAAAATAAAAAGTGACATTCAATTATACAGGTAATATTTTCTTTTCAAAAGACTGTTATTATTTAATTTTATGATGTAGGATTTAATAAAATACTTTGAGGAGATGAAACGATGAAAGGTTTAATCAGAAAATTATTTTTGGTTGTTACAGCAGTTAGTCTTATGACTTCTAGCTTATTTTTTTCAGCGAAAATAAATGCAGCGGAAGATACCTACGAGTGGGTTAATAGACAAGTGATGCTTGAAGGAAGAACAGCTCCTGGAGTTGTCGAATATCAAGGCAATGTCTACCTATTTGGTGGGGCTAGTACGGGAACTGCAGCTTATAATGGCACCGCGAGTAATCTTTCTTATAAATATGATCCATTAACGAATAGTTGGAGTAAGCTGGCAAATATGAAATACTCACGAATAGCTTTTGTTGCAACTGTGTATCAAAATAAAATTTATGTAATAGGTGGCTATACGAGAGACGAAAGTAGCAATAAAAATCCAAGAAGAACTTCGGTTGAAATTTACGATCCTGCAAATAACAGCTGGAGTAATGGTGTGTCTTTACCGGTTGGAAGATCATGGTCAGGAGCCACTGTCATTAATGATAATCTTTATGTTTTTGGTGGTTCTGACGAAAATGATAAATTTTCCCAAAATGTTTATGTGTTAAATAATGAAACGGAAAAATGGGATTCGAAAAAAGAATTACCCATAGCACTAAGCGGTTTTAGCGTAGTACAAAAAGAAGGCAGGGTATATCTTTTTGCCGCTAATGTTGCCTATGAATATTATGCTGAAACAGACACCTATACAAAACTAGCCGATATAGATTCATCAAGCAAATATAATAATGTTGTTGTTGTAAATGATGAAGTGTTCATAGTTTCTTCTAACAGTAAGGTGCATAAATATAATTTTGAAACGAATACAATGGAGTTTATAACAAATTTGAAGACCCCAAGAGTGCAATTTGTATCAGTAGCTGTAAACAACGGTATTTACGTAATTGGTGGTGTAGTGAATGGCAAGCCATCAAACATTGTCGAAATGCTTTCGATATCGAGTTTGGAACCAACCCCGACGCCTGTGGTGACGCCAACGCCGGAGCCAACCCCGACGCCGACACCTGTGGTGACACCAACCCCGGAGCCAACACCTACTCCAACGCCAGAGGTGACACCAACGCCGGAGCCAACCCCGACGCCGACACCTGTGGTGACACCAACGTCGGAGCCAACTCCTACACCGACACCTGTAGTGACGCCTACTCCTACACCGACACCTGTAGTGACGCCTACTCCAACACCGGATATAAATGGGAGAGCTATTTTAGTCATTACGATGACCAATGGGTTGGAGAAAGAGTATGATCTGTCCATGGCTGAGGTGAATGCTTTTATTGACTGGTATGACGGGAAGGACAGCGGCATCGGGAAAGAGCGTTACACCTTCAATAAAACGTGGAATATGGGACCATATAAAAGCAGAACGGATTACGTTATTTTTGATAAAATCCTTTTCTTCGAAGTGAATGAATATTGATTTTCCATAGTAGCACGCCAGTCGAGAGGCTGGCGTGCTGCGCTGTTAAAGCAATTGTCGCCTGCATCAAACCTAACGTATGTACGGCTACATTTTTCAACTCTGGCGGTAGTGCTTGTTGTTTCTCCTTATGCTATACTCTTGAGAATACGATAAAAGGTTCTACATTTAAAATAGAAGGAGCTAGACAAGCTATGCACTATTTCGATCATGCCGCAACGACGCCCATGCATCCAGAGGTCGCGCGAGCGATGCTGGAGGTGATGCAGGGTCCGGGAGGCAATGCATCGAGCATGCATGCCTTCGGACGCGCGGCGCGGCAGCATCTAAATCGCTCCCGCGACCAAATCGCTACAGCTGTCGGCTGCAAGCCTGCTGAGCTTGTATTTACGTCCGGCGGCACGGAGAGCAACAATATGGCGCTCAAGGGTGTTGCCCGCGCACAGGCGCTGCAAGGCAAAAACCATATCATTACGGCGGAGGCTGAGCACCATGCGGTGCTGCATCCCTGCGAAGCGCTTGAGCACGAGGGCTTTGAGCTGACGCTGCTGCCCGTTGATGAGCAAGGGCAAGTGTCGCTTGCTGATGTGGCGGCGGCAATAAAGCCAAATACGGCGCTGATCAGCATTATGCACGGCAATAATGAGGTAGGAAGTATGCAGCCGATTGAAGACATCGGACGCCTGGCGCATGAGCGAGGCGTTATTTTTCATGTCGATGCCGTTCAAGCGCTGAGTACAGCGAGCTATCAGCTGAGCCGACTGCCCATTGATTTGATGAGCTTTTCCGCCCACAAAATCAATGGCCCGCAAGGGGTCGGAGCGTTATACATCGCTGCGGGCACGCCTTTCGAGGCGACATCGCAGGGCGGCTCGCAGGAGCGCAAGCGCCGGGCGGGCACGGAAAATGTCGCCGGCATCGTCGGCTTCGCCAAAGCGGTTGAAATTTGTGTGAGCGAAGCGCAAAACAAGCAACATTTTCTAAGTGAGCTTCGTAAGGAATGGGTAGAGCTGCTTAGGAAAAATGTGGATATTGAAATCGTTGTAAATGGCGCGGCGGAGCAGACTCTTCCGCATATCGTCAACATCAGCTTTATCGGGATTGATACCGAGACGATGCTGATGAACCTTGATATGGCCGGCATTGCAGCGGCAAGCGGCTCGGCCTGCACGTCAGGGGCGCTGGAGCGTTCCCATGTGCTGCGAGCGATGAAGCTGCCGGAGGAAAGGCTGGCTTCCGCTGTAAGATTCAGCTTCGGTCTGGGGAATACTAAGGAGGAACTGGATGACGCAGCGCGAAAAGTTGCAACGATTGTGCAGCGCATCCGTAATAACGCCTAGGAGGCTCCCCGGCCGTGATTAAACTACAGCAATTGATCGGCCTGCCCGTGCTGGTCATTCATTCCGGCAAGCGCGAGGGCACGATCAAGGATGCGATTTTCGACTCCCACTGGAACGTTACAGGACTCGTGCTCGAAAGCAACGGCTGGTTTGCTAATGTCGTCAAGACGGTGGACTGGAATGCGGTGCTGACATGCGGCGTAGACGCGATCATTATTTCCGACGAAGCAGCTGTGCAGAAAACAAAGCTTAAGCAGCTCGGCAGAACCTTTTGCACCAGTAAGATTCAGCTCAAGGGTATGCCCATGGTGACCGTACACGGCGTGATGCTCGGACAAGTATCCGACGTTTATTTTCATCCATTTATGGGTACACCAATAGTAGGCTTTGAGCTTACGGACGGTTTTATATCGGATCTGATGGAAGGGCGCAAGTGGCTTAGAGCTCCCAAAGATTCAGATGCCGTGCTGCTTGGGGAAGACGCGATTATCGTTCCTGCTGTCAGTGAAGCAGAATTGGAGCCTGTCGCAGCTTCCAATTCAGAGAATAGGGAGAAATGAAAGATGATGAGATGTCCCAATTGCAATTCAAAAGATATAGGAAAAATAGGTTCCCATCAATTTTATTGCTGGGGCTGCTTCATTGAGCTGACCATTAACGGAGAGAAGATGTCCGTGTACCAAGTGGAGGAAGACGGGACGCTTAGTTCACTTGATGATCTGTTTTTTGAAGATGAAATGCCACAAATTCATACCACCTAACGCACGATGAATCGTTAATTACACGAAGGTATAGACCTGAAATTAAATAAATATAATAAAAGCCAATAGCAAAAAGACGGATTATTTATTTTCCGTCTTTTTGCTATTTTTAATTTTATTCCAAGCTTTTCGTCACTATTCGACTAGATGTGGCAGAAACATAAAATGGAAATGGTGCTTTCTTTCTATTCCTTAAATCGAAAATTTAATTTATAATTGTAATTGTATTCAAATAATGTAAAGGGAGAGTGTTTTTATGAAAGAAAAAGAAATTAAAGCAACCTGGGAATCATCAGTTTCTACTGGGCTGGATAAGCCAGCTGGCACATCTCTAGTCAAGTCAATTGGGTGTGCTGCTTGTTGGGGAGCTAAAAGTATTTCTTTAACACGTGCATGCTTGCCTCCAACTCCTATCAATCTGGCGATATAGAAAACGAGGACACAGAAGAGGCCAGCGTCAAGGCTTCTCCTGTGTCCAAATTTATTATTTCATTATTTTCTAAAAACGGAGATGAGGGATTAAATGGTTAATGATGCTGCTTCTGTCTCATACGAACCCAGTTACTTTCTTCATTTACAGCCGGATGGAGCCATGCTGGTAGAGCGCAATAGCATGTATTATTTTCGTTTAAGCGGAACAGCTGCCCAGCTTGCCTTATTGCTTGCCAAAACGAAAAGCGTGGAAAAAACCGCTAAAGTGTGGAGCAACATGAATGGAATTCCGTTCAGTACGGAACAGCTGGTTCATGAATTGAATCAGCATCCGCTCACTGAAAGCTGGATGCAAGGAGCGCTTGGTACGCTTCGACTCACGGGATCAACAAAATCTTATTTGCCAATTAGCTGTACACTACAATTAACGAATGGCTGCAACTTATTTTGTTCTTTTTGTTACGCAAGCTCAGGCAAGCCGTTAGAACAGGAGCTGGCGGTGGAGGATTGGATGGAAATTTTGCAGAAGCTATCCGCGAGCGGAGTTTCGGATATCACCTTAACGGGGGGAGAAGCAAGGCTGGCAAAAGGGTTTAAAAGAATTGTAACGACAGCCAGTACATTATTTACAAATGTACATTTATTTAGCAATGGTTTATATTGGAAAGATGATGAAATCGAGCTTATTAGTGCTCTTGGAAATATTTTTGTCCAAGTCAGCGTCGACGGTTCAGCACCTATACATGACAAGCTCCGAGGGAAAGAAGGCGCTTACATAGAATCAATGCGGAACATACGGCGATTAACCGAAAAAGGGATACCTTGTTTAATTGCAATGACGGTGAATCCGCAAAATTATGAAGATATCGGAGCAGTTATTCAGGATGCCGCCCTTGCTGGAGCCGCAGCCTTCAGAGCAGGTGTCACATTGCCAGTTGGCAGGGCTGACAATCATTATTTTGAACTGGATAACGAGCAATACGTATACGTCGATGACAAATTGAAGGAGGCTGTAAGGAACTGGGGTGATCGAATGCTTATAACCGATTGGGGAGATGAGGGGAACGATGGGTGTAATGATTTTTGCACCCCGGGCTATTTAGCTTGGTATATTCGGGCAGATGGAGAGGTCACTCCTTGTCAAATTGAAGGTGCGAGCATGGGGCATATTTTAAGAGACTCGCTTGATGAGATCGGCACACCTGAAAGGCTGTTGCGTGCGCGGGAAAATGCTGCATCTTGCAAATGTATTGGCAAGGTCGAGCTGCCCAAGGAAGCGGATTTGCCCTTTGTTTAATCTATATAGAAAGGACTGAAGGCAGGTATGATGACGATCATCCTTTTCGTGGCTGCGGCAATTATCGGGCTTGTGTTGTTTATAAAAAATCGTCCTCGTTCTTACCCGTCCATCTTAATGCCGAAAGACCAAGCGATTTCAGCTGCTGCCGATTATGTGCAATTGCTTTGTGGCTTGGATGTTTCAGGATGGCGCGCATATGGTATGTATTGGAATGACCGGGAAACGGTAAATCGCTTGCATCACTTAAATATGCTGAATCGGCTGAGGTCGGTTTTATATCAATGGGGACTTGTGGAATCATGGAGAATTCGCTTCGTCAAACAAGGCAGCTCGGTGGCAGTAGGTATAAATGCGAAGGGTGAAATTACTTTTTTGCATGTGGATGCAGGTGCACAAAGACTAGCCTCTTCCCCGTCATTAGCGGCTAAGAAAACACCAGCTGAAATTAAAATGATTCTTGACAGAAGCAAAAATGGTTTATGGGGAAACGCGAAAATAACAGGTGAAGGTGTTCGTGAAGAGGATTTGTCTGATATTGTTACGTATTGGTACATGCAGGAGTCAGAAGAAATAAGAATGAAGCTTTCCGTTCAAACCCAGGAACATTGTATAGTCCGTATACTGAGCGAGACAGAAATTCTTACCAAAACGATGGGCAAAGTCGTCAGACAGGAGTTTCGTGATTCAGCGCTTAATTTATCAGGATTTGTCGGTTCATTTTTATCGACGATCGCTGGCGTTCTTTTGCTCATTTATGTGGAGGGCGCCCATCAATCTATGCTTAGCTTAGGCATAGGGCTGATCATTGCTGCTGCTGTCTTGCTTACGGTCAACAATGATATTGCCATGAGTATCGTTAATGCATTTGATTCCCGTTTGACTATTAAGTCTGTGTATGCAATCGGAATTGTCTCTGCTGCGGTGGCAAGCATCGCTTATGGCAGCATGGCATTTATAACATCGCTTGCGGGTGTAAAATTAGCTGCAGGGCTGTCACTTTCGTTGTTCAATGACGCATTCCTGCAAATAACGATAGGGTGCTGTTCAGCTTTAGCAGCATTAGGGGGCTTTGCTTATTTATTTAAGCTTCTGGAAACTAGAGGTATAGTTCGTATATCGCCAGAGCTATCGGACCGGTCCATTTTTTTATCCGGCTTTCGGATAAAGCAATGCTTAAGCATTAGTTTGCAAAGCTCTATTTTGGAAGAAATTGTTTTTCGCTTATTAGGCATTTCAACGCTATTATGGTTTTTTCAAAATGAATGGCTCGCTGTGGCCATTACTTCGATTTTATGGGCATTTTTGCATCAAGGAAGCGGGTATAACCCAGGGTGGATTAGATGGGCCCAGCTAGTAGTATTTGGCATATTTTTAGGGTTCATATTTATTCAGTATGGTTTTTTGGCAGTAATAGTGGCCCATTTTGTTCATAATTTTGTTTTGCTCTCTATCCCGCTTTTTTATTATAAGCATCAGTTGAAAAGCACAATCAGGGTCAAGGAGGAGCCTTCTGCACACCACTCTTACATCAATAAATAAGGAGGCAGCATATGGAGCAGCTGTTGCTTGTGCAAAATTTGGTCAAGCAATACCCCGGAAATGAAGGAGTCGAGAACATTGGTTTTACGATAGGACGGGGGGAAATTGTCGGCTTGCTCGGCGCGAATGGAGCGGGAAAAACGACAACTCTGCGTTGTATTGCAGGTCTCTATAAGCCCCAGCAGGGAACGATTACAATTGATGGATATAAGGCAGGCTCCGAGCAAGCTCAAAGACTGCTTTCCTTTATTCCTGATAGTCCCTCCCTGTATCCTACGCTTACTGTAGCTGAACATTTGCAATTTAAAGCAAAAGCTTACCGCATTCCCCCAAAAAAGCTGGAGGAGGCCGTACTGCTAGCACTTCAAGAGGTGAATTTGGAGTCTTATGCAGACCGCCCTGCGGGTAATTTGTCCAGAGGCCAGAAACAACGCGTCATGCTAGCAGCAGCAGTTATTCAACAGGCGGACTTATATTTATTTGACGAGCCTACTGTAGGGCTGGATATTCCTTCTAAAGAATGGTTGGCGCAATGGCTCCTGAAAAATAGAGCAAATAACAAAAGCATTATCGTGTCCTCCCATAGTCTTGAGTTTGTTATGGAAACAGCGCAGCGCGTTATTTTAATCAAAAAAGGCCGAATTGTCGCTGAAAGCAGCGTTCCTAGTGATGAAGAACAGCGATCGCTTTGGAAAAAAGAGGTCATTGGGCAGCTAGGGGGTCATCTGCCGGATGATTAACCTTGCTGTCTTTTTGTTCAAAAACAGCACGAGGCAGTGGCTAACGAATAAGCAGGGCAGCAAGCTTGCCCTTTTTGCACCGTTGCTCATTTTGGCCTTGTTTACCTTGCTGCAATTGAATGTATTATCCAAGCCAGAAGAGGCTATGGCACAGCCTGTTGGTTGGGTTGTTGTCGTTCTATTGTTTATTTTTATCCTTTTTGGCTTATTATCAAATAGGCTTCCTTCTCGCATGGAAGATGTCATGTGGGTTTATATGCTGCCTATGTCAATGAGCCGTATTGTGTGGACTTGCCTATGCTGGCAGCTGTTGCTTCGAAGCAGCTTCTGGTTAGGCGCAGCCCTCATTGCAGATACGATTCGCTTCATGATGAGTCAAACCTATGAGCATTTATTTTTCCATGCAATTATGAGTCTGACGGTAATTAGCTTGCTGGAGGCAGGGCTATTTGTTGCCTCGTCATCGCGAGGGAGATGGACGATTTCGATACCTGTCGGCATCGTTGGTGCAATCGGACTTGTAGTGACGGCGCTTTCGTTCTTTTTTAGCCAAATGGAGGAGCCTTTGTTTCCTTCCATTGCTGGAGCGATGGAGCTTCTCGCTTTCTATGTAGGCGCCTTTATGATAGGGGAATTTCATCTAGCGGGGTTACTGTTCGTCGTTCTATTTATTGTACTGGCTATCCTTGTCATTCAGACGGCAACAAGGGGGCTGGAACTAAAGGAGAAGCTTACGAGAGAAGCTGATTTTTGGTCTAGCTTTAGTAGCTTTAGCTCGTTGGCCGCATCTGCGAGGGGAGGCGATCAAGCAAGTTATTGGGGCGGAAAGCCATGGACAGGTGTATTTTCCTTCGTCTGGTTCGAGTGGGTGCTATGGCGCAAGCATCGTACAGCTCTTATTTTTCAATTCATTGCGGGTGCTGGCTTGACCATCGTGCTCGTTATCAAATGGCCTTCCTGGTTATTAATGTATTTCGGAATTATTTTAGCTTCGACAGTAGTAGGCGGATTTTTCTCCGGTTTAGTTAGGCATGCGCAATCGGGAGATTTTCTGCTGCTGCCTGGTTCCAGATTGAAAAAAGTGATGCTGCTTGAAATCGTGGATTTAATTCCACCTTTTGCAACGGTTGGGCTATACTACATCATCAGTATAACAATCGGGGCAGATCTGGCGATAAAGCCTATAGCTGCTGCTGGCTGGCTGCTCGCGCTTTTTATGGCGATAGCGTGTTTCCGCATTGGTCTTTTTGTCGATGTATTTCTCAAAAACCTGGATATATCAATGGCATCTTATTTTAAGCAGTTGTTCATTTATAGTGTCGTGATGTCTGGAGTTATACTCCTATTATTATTTCTCCACTCTGCATTAATCGAGTTATCCATTGAAATGCTCGTAATGGTTGTTATGACGATTGTCATCCTGTATGGGGCCATTCGTATATATATGTATAAATGATACAAGGAGATGTGATTATGTCAGATTTGAAGCCTTTAAATGCCCAGATTCTAAAGCTTGGCAGCCCAGATGCAACTGAGGCAATGGGAGCATTGCAAATATTGAAAAATCAAGGGGAGCAAGTTATACCAGCGCTTCTTGAGCAATTGAAATCGGCTGATGATTCCATACGCACGATGATTGTTGTGGTATTGGGGGAAATTGGCCATAAGGCAGCAGGCAGTAATGAACAGGTGGCAGCCCTTTTGCTCGAAAATAATGAACAGCTCAGAATGGCTGCGGCTTTAACTTTAACGAGATTAGGTATGGAAAGTATTTTGCCGCTACAGAAGCTCCTTCAAGCTGACAATCGTAAAGCACGATTCTGGGCAGCCTGGGCGATGTCCTTTTTGGACCCTGGGCAGGTAGATGATTCAGCAATTGAATGTTTGAAGCAGCATCGGGAACAGCCTGACAGCCCGATAGAAGCTTTTGCCGCGGAGGAGGCGCTTGCCAAGGTTTTGGCACGAAAAATTCAACCCTAATGTTTAAGGAGGCGGTACTGTGAATGCAGCGGTTTCGTATATTCCGAAGTGGGAGGATGAAATAAATTGGTTGAATGGCAAAAGCTACAGCAAGGAGACGGAGGGGGAGAAAAAGCTTATTGTTTATTTATGGTCAATCAGCTGCGGCTATTGTAAAGAAATGATACCGGATATTTTACAGCTGTATGAGGAAAATAAATCCTTTTTCCAGCTTTTGTCCATTCATGTGCCAATGAATGATTCAGATTTAAATAGCGATAGGGTTCAAAAGGTCGTGGGAGAGCTTGGCATGGAGGGGCCTGTTCTGCTTGATAATGAGCATAGATGGATTTCGCTATTTGAAAGCGAGGTTCTTCCCTCCTTATATGTATATGATGCTCAGGGTAAGCTGGTTAGCTCAAAAGTAGGTGTTGGAGATACAACAGCCTATTTGAGCAGCCTGATTCACGTCTAGGCTGCTCAAATAGGCTGAATAAAAATGGGCTAAATAACAAGCCCGTTATCGTATTTACCCTAGCTCATGCCCAGTGGCGAACAAATACAGCACAAGGAACAGGTTCAGGGCTGTTATAACCCCGACGCATAGCCAGGCAAGCGCTTTGACCCAAGGCTTGTTGGCGAACACACCCATTTTGGCTTGGCTGCTTGTGAACAGCACGAGCGGAATAATGGCGAACGGAAGCTGCAAGCTCAGGATGACCTGGCTCCACAGCAGCAGCTCCCCCGTTCCGCGCGTGCCGAACAGCCAGGTGACGATAAGTGCTGGAATGACTGCAAGCAATCGTGTCACAATACGGCGCAGCCAAGGCGGGATCGAAAGTTTAATAAAACCCTCCATAACGATTTGCCCTGTTAAAGTACCCGTAATTGTAGAGCTTTGGCCAGAAGCGAGCAAGGCAACAGCAAATAAGGTGCTGGCAATGCTGACACCGAGCGTTGGGCTAAGCAGCTGATAGGCGCCCTCGATTTCCGTTACATTAAGGCCCGTTCCATAAAAGGCTGCGGCTCCCAAAATCAAAATGCTTGAGTTGATCAGAAAAGCGATGGTCAGTGAAACGCCGGAATCCCATTGGGAATACTTAATCGCCTCCCGCCGTCCCTTCTCCGTCCGCTCATATTTCCTCGTCTGAATGATAGAGGAATGCAAATACAGATTATGCGGCATAACCGTTGCCCCAAGGATGCCAAGCGATACGAACAGCATGGCGGGGCTGCTCACGATTTCAAGCTTCGGAACATAGCCGGAAAGCACCGCTGATAGATCCGGCCGCGAAATAATGACCTCGAATACAAATACCCCGAATATCGTAGCCATCAGCACAATGATGAGCGATTCAATAAGCCGAAAGCCCTTCTTTTGCAGGAGCAGCAGCAAAAATACGTCTAACGTTGTAATCAGAATACCACCTATTAAAGGGAGCCCAAACAGCAAATTTAGGGCGATGGCGGAGCCGATAACCTCCGCAAGATCAGTCGCGATAATGGCAAGCTCAGCCAGCAGCCAGAGGATGACGGCGCCTTTCATGCCGACGGAGTCGCGGGTTGCTTGGGCAAGATCGCGGCCGGTAACGATGCCGAGCCTTGCCGACAGATTTTGCAGCAAAATCGCAATTAAATTGGCGATGAGAATAACGGCCAGCAGCGTGTAGCCGAACCTTGCGCCGCCCGCAATGGACGTTGCCCAGTTGCCGGGATCAATATAGCCGACGGCGACCAGCATGCCGGGTCCAGCGAAGGCGAGAAATTTGCGAAAGCCGCTTGCATTTTTCGGTATGTGAATAGAGGAGTTCACTTCTTCAAGGCTGACGCTGCCACTCGCGCGGAGCCAGCCAGATTTTTGCTCCAATTGATCGGACTGTGTGCTCATAAAAACCCTTCTTTCGTTTACGCTTAGATGACGGATTCATTGCATTTGTTTGTGCTATGAAACAATATTGCTCCTGGGAAACATTTTTGTCAATGGAAAAATGTTAAGTGGTATAGTAACTGTTTAATAAGTAGCTGGATTTGAATCATTTGCTTGAACCTTTCCTTAGATTTATTAAATAAGGAATATGAAGCCGAAAGCATAATGCACATTATTTTCTTTATGGTGAAGATTTAATTAAGATTCAATATTTAGATTAAGGCCATTTGACAAAATGGATATATAGCAAGTGATATTTTAAGGAAATTCCGATAATCCAATAATGTAGATTAGAAGTTATTTGTTGGAAATAGTTCTTTTGTATCATTTTTAAGTTGGAGTTTATTAATTATCATTGTATAAATAGTAGGATGATAGAAGGGTAGGTATTATAGATGAGTAAGTATTTGTTAATTCTTTTATTTGTTAATATTTTAATGATTGGATGTTCTAAAGGTGCGAGTAGCCAAGAAAATGTAGTTGTGAAAATAGATGGTGAACAAATTAATATTGAAGAGGTAGCAAATGTTTTTAAAAACGAATACTACGATGTAATTGTTGACAACTTGATTAATGAAAAATTGTTAGATTTAAAAGCAAAAGAACTAGGTATTGATACTATTGAAATGCAGGATTCTTTCTATAATTCGGATAAAAGCCCAAGGGAATCGAAAATTAATTATCAATTAGAGTTAACAAAGGAAGTTTTAAAAAAGACAATCAATGAAAGTACATTAAAAGAATTTTATGAGAGTAATAAAGAAGATTTAAATTTAAATTCTATATCAGTAACAATTTATTCGGTTGATCATGAAGTAGGTTCCAAGTTAATGACTCTTTATCAAAGAAATAAAGACATAGAATCTGTTGAAAATAAATTAGGTATTAATGAAAGTTTTAAAGAAAAGGTTTCCCTACGTAATTCTGATGAACTATTTCATCAATTAGAAGAACTGCAAATTGGTGAAATGAAGATGGTTATGAGTGGTGACTCGCATCAAATAGTATTAGTTAACGAAATACAATCTTTGGTAGTAGCAGAATGGCCAAGAGATAGAGATGCTATATTGGAAGAATATTTATTTTTAAATACATATAACGAAAAAATTATGTTGTTAGAAGAATTGAAGAATACTTATAAAATTGAAAGGGATTATTTTTCTAGCATTAATTTAGAACCAGTTTTTTAATTCCAAGGGAACCACCGAAAAATGGAGGTTATTATATATGAGAAAAAAGCTATTATTCTTATTTTTGTTAACGTTAATTATTTCGTCTTTGACTTCTCCCGCTTTGTTTGCAAAAAGTTTGAATGAAGCTACTGGAAAAGTTCGTGTACAATTAGTACTGCCTTATTCAAAACAATTTCCTGTGCCATCAAATGAAGAGAAGCAAAGGTTAATTGACGCTGGTTGGATTGAAACTACCGAAGGTTTTGTTAGGTATTATCCATTAGCAAATGTGAAAGTTGAGCTAGATGATGAGGTTGTAGCTCATACTGATTACAACGGTCGATTTTATATTAATAATATCGAGAGTGGAGAGCATGAGTTCGAGTTAAATCATAATGCGATAAATAAGAAAGAAGTCATTTCACTTGAAAATGGACAAAAAATTGATTTTGATTTTTCTATAACCATAAATTTCATGACATTTATGGAGGGGCCTGAATTTAATACTAGTAACTTTGAAGAGATAAATAAAGTTGATCTGGCTATTACTCCATCCGCAGTAGATGGAAATCCATACGCTGGTGGATATAATGGTGAGACAACAACGTCTCATAATGGACATACTGATGCAACGTATGCTAAAAACTCTTATGTAACATGCAATAGATTTAATGGTAATATGGGAAATCAAGTTTATTATGATAAATATGCTCATCCTCTAGATGCAGCTATTAATTTTTCTCACAGTGATTGTGATCGGGCGATTGCATTCTATGGAGCACCTTGCTTAAGTACTACAAATGGGGATTATGCTTCTGATGCATCAAAACGTTATTGTAAATCTTTTGGGATAAGTATCACAAGTTCATCTACTTGTTCGCAACTTGCAAGTCATAAACCACTTTATCACAAACATACAACTAATCCAGGTGAAAGTGGTTATTAATTTTTAATTGAATAGCTCACAAAAAAAGTGTTCCCTTGAAAAAACATGTTTGCGAAAATCAAACATGTTTTTAGTATCTTGAACAAAACATTCATATTCAGATTGTTAAAATGTTTTCGTTAATTGTATTTTTTTTATTAAATAAATTTTCAGAAGATGGAAATTCTCAACTCATTAATTTATTAAAAATGAGAATTATAGATTGTGAAGTGAGGTAGAATCAATTTGAAGAAAAAACTAATATATTCATCAGTAATTCTTGTGTTTGTTTTTTTGTTTTTATTTGTTCAACATTTAGAAAAACATGCTGAAAATTCATTTTTGACAGAGATTGAGGTAGAAGACATCCCTGAGGTGCTCCAAATAAAAGAAGTGCCTCAACTTCCAAATTGGAAAATAGAAAAAATCCAAAAGTTTGACGATGGATTTACTCACCCTTACCCCATTATTTTTTTTGAGAATGGAATACAACTTCATTTGACTATCAATGAGCAGTTATACAATTTAAAAAGTAAAGAGAGTATTCTAATTGGTATACGCAAGGCGGTTCTATATAAAGACAATGACAATCGAATTTACTCGTTTGGATTTTCGAATCTTTACTATGCATTTATTTTAAATTCAAATGACCAATCTAGCCTGGTTGAAAACTATATAGTTGAAACTCATTAATCAATCAGCATGGATGATTTTCCCCGCTTGTACATATACTGTAGCAGATTGGCCTGAGGGCCTTTCCTTGAAATATAAGCATTTATAAGTTTCACCCTTATAAAATGGCTTATATTTCATCGCGGAACGGCAGCTTTGCCGCCAGAGGGGGGCAACAGCCGTTTACGCTAGGTAAGCGAGCGGGGGTGAGGGAAAGTGGAACGGTTCACAAAAAGCCGTCTGTTTGTGTGGTTGGTCTACATCATTCTAGGCTTGCTGGCGCTGTATTTGCTTATATTGGTCAAGCCGATGTTTATGAATATTTATTTTTTCCTCAAGGCGATTCTAGCGCCATTTATCGTTGCCATGATTATTTCCTATGTACTGAATCCGGTCGTGACGATGCTTCATGAACGTAAAGTTCCGCGAACGATGGCGGTGCTGCTCATTTATACGGTGTTTTTCACAGCGCTGACCGTCTTGCTCGTCAATGTCATTCCAATGCTTGCCATGCAGGTGCAGGAGCTCAACGAACGGGTGCCGGACCTGACGATGAAGGCGCAAAATTTGGTGACGGATATCAACAATACATCATTTCTGCCGGACAGCCTGCGCGATGGGATGAACCAGTCGCTGCTGCATATGGAGCGGAAGCTGTCGGAGGCGCTGATCCATTTTATCAACAATATCGGTTCGGTGCTGAATACGGTGTTTATTGCCTTTATTGTGCCGTTTCTGGCGTTTTACATTTTGAAGGATTTTGAGGTGTTCGAGCGGACGGTCATTACGTACGTACCCAAGTCGCATCGTCAAAATACCGTTCGACTGATGAAGGATATTGACTCGGCGCTGGGCAGCTACATACGCGGGCAGTTTCTCGTTTGTCTAATCGTCGGCGTGCTAGCCTACATCGGCTATACGATTATCGGAATGGAATATGCGCTGCTGCTTGCCGGCATTGTAGCGATTACGAACATTATCCCCTATTTGGGCCCGTTTCTGGGGGCGATTCCAGCGATTTTGATGGCGTCGACCATCTCGGTCAAAATGATGATTCTCGTCGCGGTAATCAATACGCTATGCCAAATTTTAGAGGGCAATATTATTTCTCCGCAGGTGGTGGGAAGGACGCTGCATATGCATCCGCTGGCGATTATTTTTGCCTTGCTGGTTGGAGGACAGGTAGCGGGCGTCGCGGGGATGATTCTCGCCGTTCCGATTTTTGCGGCGCTGAAGGTCATCGTCCAGCATATGTTTGCCTATTATGTAAGGCGAAAGATTATTTGACAGCGGGCCTTGCTGCCGATATACTCATTTTTAGTAAGATTCAAGCGTAAACGGCTTTATCCGCCCTTTGGCGGCAAAGCTTCCGTTTCGCGATGAAATATAAGACCATTTATAATAGTTAAACTTATAAATTCTTATATTTAAAGTGGAAATCGTTGATGAAAAGGAAGTAAGCTATAGACCGTCAATCAGAGAGGAAGCTTCTTCGCCGTAACTCGGCGTTGGCTGCAAGAGCTTTTATGGCGAAGGATGGCTGAAAGCTGCTTTCGGAGTGTGAATGAACTTCACCGGGAGGACCCGTTATCGTCCATACGAGGAGATTGCTGCGTAAGGCTGTGCCGCTAATGATAGCGCAAGGCTGAAGCTGGCGATAACCAGGGTGGTACCGCGAGTTTTCGTCCCTGTCATAACTGACAGGGACTTTTTGATGTTTTAAAGCAGGCCTGGAAGCAACATGCAGGCGTAAATAATGAAACCTATTGGAGGCGTATCAACTATGAAGGCTAGTGAAATTCGGTCAAAATGGCTCGCTTTTTTCGAAAGTAAAGGACATACAATTGAGCCGAGCGCATCGCTCGTGCCGCACAACGATCCATCGCTGCTATGGATTAACGCAGGCATGGCGCCGCTGAAGGCTTATTTTGACGGACGCGTCATTCCGGAAAATCCACGGATTACGAATTCGCAGAAGTGCATTCGCACCAACGATATTGAAAATGTCGGCAAAACGCGCCGTCATCATACGTTTTTTGAAATGCTAGGCAATTTCTCCATCGGTGACTATTTCAAGGAAGAAGCGATTACGTGGGCTTGGGAGTTTCTCACAGGCAAGGAGTGGATCGGCTTCGATCCAGAGCGCCTATCGGTTACCGTTTACCCGGAGGATGAGGAAGCCTATGCGTTCTGGAATAAAAAAATCGGCCTGCCTGAGGAGCGCATCTACAAGCTGGATGAAAACTTTTGGGATATCGGCGAAGGCCCATGCGGACCTTGTACGGAAATTTTCTATGACCGCGGCGACAAATACGGCGATTTGAATGATCCCGAATGCTGGCCGGGCGGCGAAAACGAGCGTTTTCTGGAAGTATGGAACCTCGTATTTTCGCAATTCAACCATAACAAGGATGGCAGCTATACGCCGCTTCCGAACAAAAACATTGATACAGGTGCAGGCCTAGAGCGCTTTGCTTCCATTTTGCAGGATGTCGATTCGAACTTTGATACCGACCTATTCATGCCCATTATCGAGCGTACGTGTGAGCTTGCCGGAGTGAAATATCATGTGAATGCTGAGCATGATGTGGCGCTGAAAGTGATTGCTGACCACATCCGCACGGTTGCTTTCGCTGTCGGCGACGGCGTTATGCCTTCTAACGAGGGACGCGGCTACATTATTCGCCGTTTGCTCCGCAGAGCGGTTCGTTACGGAAAAACGATCGGCATCGACCGTCCATTCCTGCATGAGCTGACTGCTACTGTCGGTGAAGTAATGGGCGTATATTATGACGAGGTTGTGTCCAAACGCGAATTTATCGAGAAGGTTATTCGCACAGAGGAGGAGCGTTTCCACGAGACGTTATCCGACGGGCTTGCTTTGCTCACGACGCTGGTAGATGCGGCACGCGCAGCTGGCGGCAAGGAAATCGGCGGGGAAGATGCATTCCGCCTGTATGACACCTATGGCTTCCCGTTTGACCTGACGGAGGACTTTGCAGCGGAAAACGATTTGACCGTTGACCGTGCAGGCTTTGACGCAGCAATGGAAGCGCAGCGTGAACGCGCACGTGCAGCTCGTCAGGATACGGGCGGCATGAAGATTCAAGGAGGAGCACTGGGCGAATTCACGGTTAAAAGCGAATTTGTTGGCTATAATGAGTTGGTAATTGAATCGACGATTACGGCGATCGTGCAAGAGGATGCGCTAATAGACAGCGCGAGCGAAGGCAGCGAAGTGTTTGTACTGCTTGACCGCACGCCGTTTTATGCGGAGAGCGGCGGCCAAATTGGCGACCGCGGCATCATTTCGGGCCAAGGCTTCTCCTTGCAGGTGAAGGATGTAACGAAGGCGCCGCATGGCCAAAGCGTGCATCATGCGCTCGTTGTATCAGGCACCGTGAAGACGGGCGAGAAAGTACAGGCGGCTGTTGCGAAAGCGGTTCGTGAGGATGTCATTAAAAACCATACAGCTACCCATTTGCTGCACAAAGCGCTCAAGGAAGTGCTGGGCACGCATGTCAATCAGGCTGGTTCCCTTGTTGAAGCGGAGCGTCTGCGTTTTGACTTCTCCCACTTTGGCAGCATTACCGATGAGGAGCTTGTAGAAATCGAGCGCCGCGTCAATGAGCAAATTTGGAACAGCACCGATGTGACCATTACGAACAAGTCGCTGGCAGAAGCGAAGGAAATGGGCGCTATGGCTTTATTCGGTGAAAAATATGGCGATGTCGTCCGCGTTGTGCAAGTTGGCGACTATAGCCTTGAGCTTTGCGGCGGCTGCCACGTAGCCAGCACTTCGCAAATCGGCGTGTTCAAGCTGATCAGCGAAAGTGGAATTGGCTCAGGCGTACGCCGGATAGAAGCCGTTACAGGTCGCTATGCTTACAGCTACACGGAAAGCCAGCTTGATTTGCTGGGGCAAGCAGCAGCCTTGCTGAAATCGAGCAATGGAGATGTGCCTAAGCGGATTGAAGCGCTGCATGCGCAGGTGAAGGAGCTTGGCCGCGAGAATGAATCGCTGCAAGCGAAGCTAAGCCGGATCGAAGCGGGCTCGCTTGAGCAGCAGGCGAAGCAAATCGGCGAAGTTACGGTGCTTAGCGCTCAAGTAAATGCGCCAACTATAGATGCGCTGCGCGGCATTTCGGATGAGCTGAAGCTCAAGCTGCCTTCTGCGGTTATTATTCTTGGCGCTGTACAAGAGGATAAAGTTAGCCTCGTAGCGTCGGTATCTGCTGATTTGGTGAAGAAGGGGCTTCACGCTGGCAAAATTATTAAAGAAGCAGCAGCGGTGTGCGGCGGAAGCGGCGGTGGCCGTCCTGATATGGCGCAGGCTGGCGGCAAGGACGCTTCAAAATTGGAAGAAGCACTGAAACTTGCGGAAGAACTGGTTCTCGCCCAAGCAAATGTGATATGATAGGAATGTGTATCGATAGTAATCTCATTGAAATGTAGTTGGAAAGCGAGGTGCTGGCGATGAGTTCCATGGACAAAACGATGAAGTTTGATGTGCTGCCGGAAAGTTTGGAAGCCTCCTCACAGGATATTTTGCTGTCTGTGCATGAAGCGCTTCTGGAGAAAGAATACAATCCGATTAATCAGATTGTAGGCTATTTGCTCTCCGGTGATCCCGCGTATATTCCGCGGCACAACAACGCCAGGAGCCTGATTCGCAAGAAGGAACGCGATGAACTCATTGAAGAGCTTGTCCGGTTTTATTTGAACAATAAGAAAACATAATAGTCAGGAGCCGGACAAGCAATGAGAACAATGGGACTCGATTACGGCGATCGCAACATTGGTGTTGCGGTAAGCGATCCTTTTGGCTGGACTGCGCAAGGGGTCGAGGTCGTGAAGAAGCGCCGTGACAATGGCGAATTGGAACGGCTCGCCGAAATTGTGCAGCAGTATGAGGTTAGTGAAATCGTCTTGGGACTTCCGAAGAACATGAATAACACCATCGGTCCACGAGGCGAGATTAGTATTGAATTTGCAGAGCAGCTTCGACAGAAACTACACTTGCCTGTTCACCTTTGGGACGAACGGTTGACTACTGTGGCCGCAGAGCGTACTCTCATAGAAGCGGATGTCAGCCGTAAGAAGCGAAAGCTGGTAGTGGACAAAATGGCGGCAACGCTCATTTTACAAAATTATCTCGATTCTAAGGGCTTGCGTTAACAGGAGCGAAAGCTAGTTTGGCGCAATTCACAAAACGAAAAGGTGAGGGTTAAGATGACAAAGGATGATATGCAGTTCGAAGAGCCGGAAATTATTTATATTCCGGATGAAGACGGCAATGAAGAAGAATTCGAAGTCATCATGAAGTTTGAAGTGGATGGCTCTGATCAGAAATATATGATGGTCGTTCCGCTCGTTGGCGAGAGCGAAGAGGAAGACGAGGTCTATGCCTTCCGCTACGAGGAAGATGGCGATGACCTTCAGCTGTACACGATTGAAGACGAGGAAGAGTGGAACATCGTAGAGGAGACGTTTAATACGCTGCTCGGCGAATTGGAGGAAGAAAATTAATGGATCAAGGCGAGGTACTAATCCCGCAGCCGCTTGAGCGGCTGCGGGAAGCCTTCGGTCCTCAAATCGAGCTGCTTGCGGGCGGCGGCGTAATGGAAACATTCGTCATCAAGGCTGAGTTTAAACTCGGTTCCTACGTCTATGCGGCGCTCCAGTCGGAAGCGATGAAGGGCGAGGATGAAGTGGAGCTTTTCCGCGTCATTGGCGAGCATGGCGAAGAGCCGGAGCTGGAAACGATTGAGGATGATGAAGAATGGGAACTGGCATCTGAAGCTTATGACGATTTGTTATTTGCTGGCGATGAGCGACCTTAAGCAAGCTTTATTATACGTATACATCGAGAAAAGGAGCGGTGCACACCGCTCTTTTTCTCGACGTATTGGGGAATTAGGAGGAAAGCAGGTTGGACAACGCAAAGAGGCAGTCAACTAAGCCTGGCAAGGTTCGTATCGCTTTTTACGTATTTTTAAGCATTTTAGGCGTCATCACGACAGTGGTGGGCGGCGCGTTTATTTATTTATGGCTTCAATTAGAGCCAACCAAGACAGCGGAGGCCAAGCAGATTGTCATTCCAAACAGCGCCTCAGCGAGTCAAATTTCCGATGTACTGCAAGAGGAAGGGATTATTAAAAATGCCCTGATCTTTAAATATTATTTGAAGCTGGAGAAACAAGGCGGCAAATTTCAAGCGGGCACGTATTTAATGAATCCCGGCATGGATAAGGCCGATGTCATTGCTATGCTGAACAGCGGCAGCACCGTCAAGCAGGAGACGATCCGCTTTACGATTCCAGAGGGGCTTACGGTATTGCAAATTGCCGATAAACTGTCGGAAGAGAAGCTGATCGACAAAAATAAATTTTTGGAGCTTGCCGATAAACAGCAGACGTGGAGCAATGCGGATGCGGTAAATGAAATTTCCGCTGATGCCAAGCTGCATCACCGGCTGGAAGGGTATTTGTTTCCAGAAACCTATGAAATGAAGAAGGGCAGCACCGAGCAGGAAATATTGAATCGTATGGTTTCTGAGCTTGATGTCAAGCTTGCACAATTACCTAATGATTGGACAATTCAGCTGGAAAAACGCAAGCTTACGATTCATCAGCTGCTTACGATTGCATCCTTGGTCGAGCGCGAGGTAGTTGTTGACGAGGAGCGTCCAATCGTTGCGAGCGTTATATATAATCGCTTGAACAAGCCGATGAAGCTGCAAATAGATGCAACGGTGCAATATGCACTCGATAAGCCGAAGGAACGTTTATATAATAAGGATCTAAAAGTTGACAGCTCTTATAACACCTATTTGGTTGACGGCCTCCCGCCCGGACCGATTGCGGCCCCAAGCCTTAGCTCAATCAAAGCGGCGCTGTATCCGCAGGAAACGGAATATTTTTTCTATGTAACTAAGAAGGATGGAACGGGACAGCATCTATTTGCTAAAACCTTTAACGAGCATAACAATAATATTGCTAACAGCAACAAAACTGCGCAGTCTAAGTAAGGAGTGTAAGGAGCATGGCGGTAAAGCCAGAATTATTAACGACAGCTTCATCTTTGGAGGAACTGGAGCGCCTAATTGCTGCCGGGGCTGATGCTTTCCTAATTGGAGAAGCACGCTACGGCATGCGTCTTGCTGGGCAATTTGATTTGGAAATGATCAGGCAGGCGGTAGAGCTGGCGGCGCCTCAAGGCGTAAACATTTATGTATCGGTAAATAATCTGATGGAAAACAAAGTCGTGGAATCTTTGCCTGGCTATTTGCAGGCATTGACCGAGGCTGGCGTAAACGGCGTTATGTTCGGTGACCCCGCTGTATTGATGGCTGCACGGAGTGCGGCTCCTGACATGCCGCTGCATTGGAATGCCGAGATGACTTCAACGAATTATGCGACAGCAGAATATTGGAGAAAGCGCGGTGCTACGCGGTTTGTGCTTGCCCGCGAGCTGAATATGGATCAGGTCATTGAAATCAAAGAAAATTCTACCATGCCCATTGAGGTACAGGTTCATGGCTTGACGAATATTTATCATTCCAAGCGCTCGCTTGTGAACAGCTATTTGGATCATCAGAAAGACTCCGGCAAGCTTGGCAGCGCCAGCAAGGAGCAAGGGCTATACGTGATGGAAGCTGAGCGTAAGGATGAACGCTTCCCTATTTTTGAGGATGCCAACGGCACGCATATTTTGAGCTCGGATGATATTTGCATGCTGGAAAATCTACATGAGCTAATGGAAATTGGTGTAGAGAGCTTGAAAATTGAAGGGCTGCTCAAAACGATAGAATACAATGAGGTCGTCGTGCGGGCTTATCGCAACGTTATTGACACCTATATGGCTGATCCGGAGGGCTACCGTTTTCAGGATGAGTGGCTGGAGCCGATTAAGGAAGTGCAAGATCCACGGCGTGAACTAAGCTTTGGTTTCTTTTATAAAGAACAAGTGTATTGAGGTATGGAGCAGGAGGTGCAGCAACGATGACAGTTACAGAAAACATAAATTCAGAGGCGATGAGCCCGGTGAAAACCCGCTATCAGGGCAAACGACATAGACTCGATCGTCCCGAGCTGCTTGCCCCGGCAGGCAATTTGGAAAAGCTGAAATTCGCTATCCATTATGGCGCTGACGCGGTATACATTGGCGGACAAAAATACGGCCTTCGTTCCAACGCAGGCAATTTTAGCTTTGAGGAAATGCGAGAAGGCGTCGAATTTGCCAATCGCTATGGCGCAAAGGTGTTCGTAGCTACGAATATTTATGCGCATAATGAGGATATCGGTGGGCTTGAGGAGTATTTGCGCAATTTAGAGGAAGTCGGCATTTCAGCGATTATTGTCGCTGATCCGATTATTATTGAGACGGCTGCACGAGTAGCTCCTAAGCTGGAAGCTCATCTGAGCACTCAGCAATCAACGCTCAACTGGCAGGCGGTACAGTTTTGGAAGGAAGAAGGCTTGCCGCGCGTCGTTCTTGCCAGAGAAACGAGCTTTGAAGAAATCGCCGAAATTAAAAAGCATGTGGATATTGAAATTGAAGCGTTTATTCATGGGGCAATGTGCTCTTCCTTTTCCGGCCGCTGTGTACTCAGCAATCACTTTACTGATCGTGACTCCAATCGAGGGGGCTGCTCGCAGTCGTGTCGCTGGAAATATGATTTATTTGTGGATGATATGCCGATGTACACCGAAGGCGAGGATCCATTCACGATGGGCTCTAAAGACCTGTGCATGATTGAATATTTGCCAGAGCTGATTGATGTTGGCGTAGACAGCTTCAAAATTGAAGGCCGCATGAAGAGCATTCACTATGTTGCAACTGTTGTGAATGTGTATCGTCAAGCCATTGATTCCTATTTTGAGGACCCGGAAAATTTTGTGCTGAAGCAAGAATGGCTGGATGAAATTTTCAAAGCGGCGAACCGTCCGCTTAACACGGGATTTTTCCTCGATACACCGGGTGCAGAGGATCATATTTATGAGCCGGAAGATAAGCCAGCGCCTTATGATTTTGCCGGAGTAGTTCTGGAATATAACGATGAGACAGGCATTGCGGTTGTAGAGCAGCGAAACCACTTTAAGTTGGGGCAAGAGGTTGAGTTTGTTGGCCCCGGAGGCCGCTTCTTCAAGCAGACGATTACGCGAATGACCGATGACAAGGGACAAGAGCTGGATGCAGCAAGACACCCGCTTCAGCGCATCCACATTAAGACTTTTGCGCCTGTGGAACCGATGGATATGCTGCGTAAATTAATGATTAAAAAATAACCAGGAACACAACACTGTTTTCGTTTTTCAAAAGCAGTGTTTTTTTATTATTTATTAATTATTTGTGAGTTGAAAACCGATATATAGTATTAGGGGCTACATAAGAAAAGAGAGCACAAGGATTCATTGACAACATATTGAGCGCTTCTAAAGACCTAGTCTGTAACAAATAAAAAAGGCGGTGTCATCATTGAAAAAAAATGAGGACAAAACTCAGTCGAAGAAAATTGCGATGAAAAAAACAGAAGCAGGGAAATCAATGAAAGCCCTTTCCGGATTTTGGAATGGATCTAAGCCGATTTTCAAAAAAATCGTCTCCAAGACAGGCAAGTACGGGAAAAGCTCCTCCAAGCAGCTGCTCGCGCTGACAAAGGAGATGAAGCTCAATCAGGTGAATAAATCGGTAGGTACGAAGCTGTTTTTAATTATATTTGCCAGCATCGTAACCTGCGTCTTGGCAGTAGGTCTTATTTCATATTCTCAGACGAAAACAATTGTTGAACGCAAAGTTTCCGGGGCTAGCTTTCAAACCGTTAGTCAGGTAACGACGAACTTGAACATTATTTTGGACAACTATGAAGAAATGACGATGCAAATTTTAATTAATAAAGATTTACATTCGTTGATCGGCAAAATGCGTGAAGGCGAGGATGATTATACTCGCTTTGAAGCGAGCCGTGAGCTGTCTAGCAAAATGCAGGATTACGCGCTTGGCAACTCCAGCATTAAGGCCATCTATTTGCTGCCGCTGGATGATAAGCTGCCAGTCGTAACAGCAGGAAATGCTTCTTCTGTTGCAACCGCTGCGATGAAGCAGGAAGAGTGGTTCAGCAGGGTGCAGGAAGCAAATGGCAAGGCAATCTGGCTTGCGACCCAGCCGAAGGGCTTTGGCGGTGGGAGCGGTGCGCCAACGATCGGCATCAGCCGCCTCCTGAAGGATAGCACATTGAATGAAGTTTCCTATATGCTGCTAATTGAAATTAATTTGGCAAGCCTCCAAGATTCTATAAAGGATGTATCCTTAGGACTAGGCAGCGAGCTTTCGATCGTGGATGGTCAAAACAACTATATACTGCCTCCTAACAATGACCTGATTGGTCAGCCGGCTCCAGTAGCTCTTCCTACTGAAGGTGACGCTGCAATTGAAGGCTCGAAAAAGCTGGAAACTAGCGATGGCCAGTCCATGCTGACGGTTTATAAATCATTTGATACCGTAGATTGGAAGCTGCTCGGTCTTATTCCGGTAGATAGGTTGGTTGAGGATGCAAAGGTTATTCGCGATATGACCATTATTACAGCGATTGTAGCTGTATTCATTGCGATTGCAATTGGCTTCCTTGTTATTCGAACGATTGCACAGCCGCTGATGAACCTGCGCAATTTGATGAATGAGGGACAACGGGGCAATTTGACGGTGCGATCTACAATACGGAAACGTTCCGATGAAATCGGCGAGCTGAGCGACAGCTTTAATGATATGATGACGCAAATTACCAATTTGGCGAAGCAGGCAACACAATCTGCGGATACAGTGCTGCATACTGCTGGCGAGCTTACGGATGTTTCGCGGAAAACAGCTATTTCTTCACGGGAAATATCAGTCGCAACCGAAGAAATTGCAAATGGCGCCTCAAGCCTTGCTGTTGAAGCAGAGCGCGGCAGCGACCTGAGCGGCAATATTTCGACCCAAATGGAGACGGTGAAGCAGGCGAATGCAGAAATTGTGCGTGCGGCTGGCGAGGTAGAGAAAGCGGGTGAGCGTGGGGCGGCCTACATGGGCGAGCTGAGCCACAAAACGGGGCAAACGGAGCAAATGACACGCTCCATGGTTGAAAAGGTAGACAGCCTTAAAGACAGCACAGGCTCTATCGTTAAAATATTGGATGTATTGAACAATTTGACGAAGCAGACCAATATTCTTTCCCTGAATGCGGCGATTGAAGCAGCGCGTGCGGGTGCAGCAGGCAAAGGCTTTATGGTCGTGGCTGACGAAATTCGCAAGCTGGCCGATCAATCTCGTCAATCGATTGATATCGTAGGACAAATCACTGAAAAAATTCAAGAGGAAATTGACAATACGGTTAGCGTGTTGTCGGATGCTTATCCTTTATTTCAGGAGCAAATTGTTTCTGTAAAGCAGGCGACAGATATTTTCGTAAATGTTCAGGAGCAGATGGTACAGTTTGTACACAAGCTGGATTCAGTAACGAACTCCATTGGCGAGCTGGACAAGTCGCAGGAAGTGTTGTCTGAGGCGATGACAAATGTCAGCGCAGTAGCACAGCAATCCTCGGCAACATCAGAGGAGGTAGCTTCCCTCAGCAGCGAGCAGCTTAGCATTAGTGACGGTCTCGTCAGCCTGTCGGAAGAGCTGGGGAGCGTATCGCGTGAGCTAAAGGATTCGCTAGCGAAATTCAAAATCGAATAATATCGACTTTCATTCAGCCGTTTGAACGGGGTGCTTCCCTTGTTCAAACGGCTTTTTTGAAAATTAAGGTGAAAAATGCCAAGCTTTTCATGCAGTGAAGTCAGATTTCACCCTAATACACATATTTGCGCTGGGCCCAATAACTGAAAAGAAAGATGGATGCCTCGGTCAGTAATTTGGCGATAACAAGGGGAAGGATAAGCGTTTCATTGTATAAATACAGCAGTCCATAATTTAAGAGCAGCACAACAATGACCAGCGAGAAATATTTAGGCAGAGATTGGTGAACTCTGGATACTTTGCCGCCGCTGCCCGCGAATACGTACTTTCTGTTCATCGTATAGTTGAAGATGGAGCTGCACAATCTTGCGGCTGCTACGGACAAAAACAGGTTGTGGCTAATGCTTTGAATAAGGAATAATAGCGTAAAGTCTAGTATTGCTGACAGCAGGGAAGAGGTGCTGAACATTATAATCGGCAAATAAATGCGGAATGAGTCGATCAGCGGACGAAAATGGGATGATTTATTGTGATCCAAATAGACGGTATCAATATATTCCTCGGTAATCTTAAAGCCATCCCGGTGAGCGGTTAGCAGCATGTTCATTTCATATTCGAACCGCTCGCCGGGAATTTGGCACAGCCAGTCCAGCATGGAAAAGGAAAAGCCGCGCAAACCGGTTTGCGTATCATAAATTTTAGCGCCCGTAGTGAGAGAGAAGACTGACCGAGTGACCGAGTTGCCAAAGCGGCTGCGCAGTGGAATGGTTCCGCTAAAGCGGCGGCTTCCCAGCACAATGCCCGGCGTTGCTTGGTTGAGCAGCTTGTCAAAAATCCGCTTTATGTCATGGGGAAGATGCTGTCCGTCACTATCTGCACAGACGACATGGCCCGGCAAACCGTTTTTTTGTATATAACCAAATCCCGTTTTTAAGGCACGTCCTTTCCCGAGGTTGACCTCGTGGGTCAGAACGGTGCAGCCGGAGGCTTCAGCCGCTTCAAAAATGTCACGGTAGCTTGGCCCGCTTCCGTCATCAACAATGACGATGGGCTCAAGCTGGAACGCATGCAGCTGCTGGATCAAATCAAGCAGCCGATTATCAGGCTCATAGGCCGGAATTAATATAGTCATAATGATTACTCCTCCCCAATATATAAAATGTCGCTGACGCCGCGCTCTTGATTTTTACCAAGCGGATTATTGACAACTCTGCCCATAAAATACATCGTCGATGATCCGCCGCCGTCCAAATTATAGGCTTCTGTAGCTCCGAGGCCAGCCATGACATCGGCAAGCTCCGTAAGTGTCATGCCGCGGCTGTAGCCTTCCTTCCGCCCGTCTACTACGACAAATACATAATGGTTTGGAGCAATCATACCGATCGCGGTTCTCGGATTTGCATTTTGGATCGAGCGGTTTCCGAAATTAGTATCAATTTTGACACTGCTGAAATCACTTGTGATTTTGCCATCTTGTATGAGTATGGGACCGAATGAAAATGTATTGGTGACACCGCCAGCAAGCAGATCGGAGGAGGAAATCTCTGTTTCATCATACGTTTGGAGCGTTCCGTCATCGAATAGTGCCAGCGCCTCCCGCACCGGATCGTCTCGGTATACGGTGCCATTGCGAATAATGACGCCATCATCTCGGAAGCCATAATAATCGCCATTGATTGCAAAAATGGCATTATTGCTGGAAGCGATGACCGAGGTATTCTCTATAATATTCGTTCCAAAACTGTTTTCGGCGAATGCAGAGCGCAGGCTGCTGGCATCTTTAACCTTGACATCTGCGACAAAATACGTGATCAGGTCTGAGCCAGAGCCTGTCTGAACCTTCTTAATATTAATTTGTATATCGTCGCTGCTGTAGTTCCAAGCATCTGAGGCTGCCTGAACTTCAGCAGTTGAAGCAGTTGTATCGCTTGAGCTATTGGACGTTGCAGCCTGGTCTGTCACGACGACTTCAACATGCTTGATCAAATAACGGTCTGCGAGACCATATGTCAATGAGCCAAGGCCTAAGAGCGTTGTGATCGTGGCAATCATCCATATCCGTTTTGTTTTTTTGGTTTTCTTCTTGTGCGTCTTCATAATAGAAGGATCACCTCTTCATGTTGGTTCTTGAGGGTTATCATACTTGGGCTACCTTAAATGAAACTGAACTATTTCTGGAGCAGTTGGAGCGAGTGCTTGCGGGCTTAAGGGAAGGGCGATGCGGTTTATAAGTTGCCATTAAGGCCATACTGAGGGGAAGGAGGCTAGCTAAAATGATCAGGCGGCGTGCAGCAATCGTAGCAATACTATTAACGGTTATAATGGCAGGTTATTTGCTTAGGCTGGCGACGCTGCAACTGGTGCCAAGCTGGGGTCAGCCCGCTGCCGAGATACTCAGCAAGCCTACTGACTGGAAGCATAAGGCGGCGATTCAGCGGCAGCGCAATCTGGTGCTAGATTCAGGGCGCGGAGATTTTATAGATCGTTACGGGAGAGCCATTACGGGGGAGAGCTATTCAGCATTGGCACTATTTCCAGTAGAAAGCAAGGCAAGGGGAGAGACGACGGAGCTGCGCAAGCTGGCGAAGCTTCTGCACGTATCTTACGAGCAATTGATGGAAAAATGGGATGCGCTCAAAAGTGCCGATTTTTGGCGGGAGGAAGGGCAGAAGGCACCGCTGGCCCTTTCTGTGAGCCAGCTCACAGCGCTTTCGCAGCTCCATATAAATGGAGTCAAGGTGCTGCCCTATCACAATCGGTACTTGCCGCAGCTTAATGCCAGGCAAGCCATTGGTTTTGTAAGTCAACATCCAGAATGGCTGGAGCAGGCTTATGAAGCGGATTTGGCGTCAGGCAAGCGTAAGCTGACAGATGAAATCGGCGGTGCTGGTCTTGAAAAATCACTGGATATTTTGCTAAGAGGCAATGGGCCAACGTCGGTATCCTTTTATCTTGATGGACAGCGGCATCCGCTTAAGGGGTTGGGTCTGCGGGTGTTTCAGCCGGATAGCGCCTACTATCCGCTTAAAGTTAAGACGACGCTCGATGTACAGCTCCAACAGCAGCTTGAGCTGTACGCAGATGCAAATGGCTTGAAAGCGGGAGCAATCGTTGTGCTGGATGTACAAAATGCGGATATCGTCAGCATGGTATCTCGGCCGCAGATGAACCCGCAGCAGTTGGAGCGGAATGAGGAAACGGATTGGTCGAATCATGCGCTCCAAGCGGTTGCCCCGGGCTCGATTTTTAAGCTTGTAACGGAAGCGGCGGCGCTTGAGGCGGGTGTTACGGATGACAAAGAAGTGTTCACATGCAGTGGGAAATACGGAAAATATGGTTTAACATGCTGGAAGCAGGAGGGGCACGGGAGTTTGACGCTTGAGGAAGGGTTAGCCCAGTCCTGCAACCTTGTATTTGCGACGCTTGCCGAGCGGTTGAGCGGCTATGAGCTTTATCAGACTGCGGCTGCGTTAGGCATCGGTGACCCCGCCGGGTGGCATACCGAATCTGCCTTTGGACCGTTTGCCGGACGCTTGCGGCTGCTCGGTGAGGAGGAGAGCGGACAGTTGTTTGCTGCGAGTATTTGGCAGTCATTGCAGGACAAGCCTGCTCTTGACATAGACGGGGGCATTATGGCTCAAAGCGGTATTGGTCAAAGGGATGTCAGGATGACTCCGCTGCAGGCGGCGAATTTGGTCGTGACGATTTTACATGGCGGTCAAAGACTGGAGCCGCGAATCGTAAGTGAAATTCGTTATGCAAACGGACAGCTGATGGTGGAACTGAAGCCTCGGCAAGCTAGACAGGCGGGCACGCCGATACATGCGAGAACCGCTGGTACGCTGCTGGAAGGAATGAAGGCGGTCACGGAATACGGTACGGGACGCTCTATTCGAAATGGCGTATGGCCGATTGCCGGGAAGTCTGGTACGGCGCAGACGCTGCTTAGCGGCAAGGAGCGCGTTCACCAGTGGTTCATCGGCTACGGACCGACAAATAAGCCGCGATACGCCGTCGCGGTGCTTGCCGAGAACAGGAGTCCCGGTACTAGCAATCAAGCGACGAAGCTGTTTCGCGGCGTAATGGATATTATAGCGAAGCGATAAGCAAGATTGAAACGAACGCAGATTTAAACGCTTGGAGGGGCAGGCGGGTTGCCTGCATCTCCTCCGGCACCCGGTGGAGGCACCTGGCTGTCAAATTCGCCTTGCGGAGTTCTGATCCAGCGATGGAAGAAGCCTTGGTCATACAAGGTTTTGAGCAAAATGATGAGCACGGGTGATAAGATGACGCCAGCAATGCCGAACAGCTTGAGCGAAATAATCATAAATGCCAGCATCGTAAATGCAGATACGCCGAGCGTGTCTCCGGTTATTTTGGGCTCCAATAGCTGTCTGGCCAATACGACGACGATGTACAATATAGACAGCCACACCGCAAGTGTGGTATGCCCCACGATAAACAAATAAATGATCCAAGGAATAAAGATCGTTCCTACCCCAAGCAGCGGCAGCACATCAAAAATAGCCGAGATGACGGCGACTACAAGGGCATTTTTGACACCAAGCAGCAGCAGGGAGATGAAGATGACGAAAAACGTAATCGTAATCATCTTGGCTTGCGCCTTCAGGTAGCCGGAAATGCCCTTTAATACATTTTCACGCAAGAAGAAAAAGGCTTTTTTAAACGTTTTGGGCGTTTTATCCGCCGCTGTTTTTTTCCAATCATTAATTTCAATGCTTAGGAAATAAGCTAATATAATACCGACCAGAAAGTTAAACATAAAGCTGGAGAACGAGGACACGTAGCCGACGGTTCCAGCGAAAATCGTTTTGACCAAATTCGGCACATATTCGGCAGCGCCCTGGATGTATTCCGTAATTTGCGCGACGAGCTCAGGCGGGAGGGCTTGAATTTTATTTTGCACCTGTGACGTGCTAAGCTCTACCTGCTTCATGAGCACAGCCTGATATTCCGGCAGCTTGTCCAGAAACTCGGAGCCCTGCTTCGTAATAATGTAACCGAGTCCGGAGAAGGCGGATAGAATGAGGATGGAAAACAATAATATGGATATGCCTGACGCGATGGATTTTGTGATGCCAATCTTGTTCAGCCTGCGTGCGAGCGGCTCAATGCACATGAAAATAACAAAGGAGAAAATGATTGGTGTAGCCAATTGATAAAAATGACTAAAGGTAAACATAATTAAATAAACCGTTAGCGCGATCAGTGCAATGTCAAATGCGGTTCGCCAATATTTTTTATAAAAGGGTAGCATAGCTGAAAACCTCTCTTTTCCAATTTCTTAATATCTCGCTTTGATTGTACTATAATTTTAATTTTGCTGCCTATTTTTTGTAGCCATATGATACAATTAAGGTTATTGTTGTTTGTTTATCGCCGATTACATGCAGCTAAAATTTTAATAACGGTGGGGAAACAATATGGAGAACTTAGTTGTCTGGACTCTTTATCTTTTCTCGTTCTACGCTTTCCTCCCTGCGTTTATCAGTCGTACTTTCGGATTTAGGGTTTTTAAGAAAGGTCTGGTAAAGAAGGAAATTGCCCTTACCTTTGACGATGGCCCGGATGCTGTCTATACGCCAAAGCTGCTTGAGTTGCTGGCTCGCTATGATGCGAAAGCGACTTTTTTCATCGTTGGCGCACATGGCGAAGCGCAGCCGGAGCTATTACGCAAAATACATGAGGAAGGCCATACGCTTGGCATACACAATTATGTTCACAAGACCAATTGGTTCATGCGGCCAAAATCCGTCAAGCGTCAGATCGAGCGTACATGCGAAATAATACGAGAGGCGACAGGCAGCCGTTCCAATTATTACAGGCCTCCATGGGGCATTATTAATGTGTTTGATTTTGCCAGCATTGGCCATTTGCAAATCGTATTATGGTCGTCCATGTTCGGTGATTGGAACAAGAGGCTGGGGGCGGAGCGCCTTAAGCAAAAAATGCTGAAGAAGCTCCGCCCTGGCGAGGTGCTGCTGCTTCATGATTGCGGGCAAACGCCAGGCGCCCATCATGATGCTCCTGCTAATATGCTGATCGCACTTGAGGCTTATTTGAAGGAAGGCGTAAGGCAGGGCTATCGTTTTGTTACGATTAAAGAGATGATACAGCTGACAGATAAAGCCAAGGAGCGCGAGCTGTCATGGTTTAAGAAATCACTGATCACGCTATGGCTGCAGTATGAGCGTCTATTTCATCGTGCGTTTCGGCTTAAGCAGGTAGGAGTGGAGTCGCCGGCGCTGCATTATCGAATGATTTCCTACAGCGGCCAGCCAATCGAGCTAGCAGAGGGCGAACGTTTATCCAAGGGAGACCGAGTAGTGGAGCTGCATTTTGACAACCGCAAGCTGTCCGGCATTGCGGCAGAAGCAGTATCGCCACTAGCTGCTGGAATTCGAATGCTGCGGGAAGTAGAAGCGGCATTGCCTATGCTTGCCCAGCAGTTGATGAATGATCCCGCTGCGGCTGATGCGAAGGCATTATACGGCGTTACAATGATTCATCGAGGAGCGGATCGGTTTGGCTTTGAGGTGATCCCATTGCCGGACGGCTTATTTGCTCGCACAACCCGCATTTACTTACGGCTGCTTATGCGCGTATTGACGAAGAAGCCGCGGAATGTAAAAAGCAAGGAGCGCAGAAATGCGATTGATCCATGCATGCTGCTATATCCCATGAGTAAAATACAAGCTTTTCAAAATTCGCAAGCTGCGCTGTTGAGAGTAAGCATAGGGCAAGAAGCAAGCTTGCAGGCAGCGCCAGCAGGTGCTGTGGATGCTGCTCCGATGGAGGGCAGTACTTCCACCATATAATCGAGCTCCGGCGTCTGCTTACAGGCGGCCGGAGTTTTAAAATAAAATAGAATAAAAGCATTCAGATCACTTAATTATAGAGGGGGCTATCCCAGCATGGGGGAACCGACATCTGATGAATATTTAATTCAACTGATCGCACGGCAGGATGCATCGGCGCTTGAGCAGCTGTACGATCGCTATGAACGGCCCGTCTACTCATTCGTGTATCGAATGCTCAAAGATGAGATGGCATCGGAGGAAGTGGTGCAGGAGCTGTTTATGCGAATATGGAATGCGGCTTCTAGAGTTGAAACCGAAGAAGCGTCAGGAAAAATAAGCACCTGGATTTTTGCAATCGCCCGCAACCTTGCCATTGATTGGATCAGAAAGCAGGGCAGACGTCCGCAGCAGGTTCAGGAAGAGCAGATTTTAGAGCGAACGGTCGATCCGCTTACAACGGAAAAGGCTGTGGAGGACAGAATGCTTGGCCAGCAAATGAAAGAAGCCATTGGACAGCTGAGTGACGACCAAAAGCAGGTTGTTGAGTGGATCTATTATATGGGCTATACGCAGCAAGAGGTGGCGGACAAGCATCAAATTCCGCTTGGTACCGTTAAAAGCAGGGTCAGGCTGGCGTTAGGCCAGCTGCGTAAACGATTCGAACATACATGGAAGGAGGGGGTGCGGCAATGATTAAACCTAATGATTCACTTTGTGAGGACGTGGAGATGTATTCACTTGGAGGTCTTGATGCTGAAGCAACGCAGCAATTTGAACATCATTTGTCGCATTGCCAGCGGTGCAGAGAGATGGTGGAGGAGCTACAGCCTATTATCTCTCGTTTTCCCCATGCAGTTGAGTCGGTAGAACCGCCAGCTGGTATGAAGCAGCGCATACTGGCAGCTGTATTGCAGTCTGCGCCAACGTCTGCGCCGATGTCGACATTAACAGCTGCTGATGAAAGTAGTAACCCAGAACATTATGGGAGCGGCAATAATCAGGTCGGCAGTGAAGAACCCGCTCCTCGACCAGAGTTTATCCCATTGCGAACAGCCACTTTACAGACTCAGCTGCGCAAACGCTGGGTTACTCGTGTAATGACGGGTGTTGCGGCTTCATTCGTTATTCTTTCCGGCTTTTTGTTGCAGCAGGTTAACCAGCTTAGCCATGAAACGGCTGATTTAACGAGTCAGTTGGAGCAGTTGAAGCAGCAGATTGCGGCCTCCGACAGTCCGGCTGCTGCTTCACAGGTAAATGGTGTCGTATCGCTTAAGCCGACGGAAGCAGGCATTGTAGCCGAGGGCCGCGCAACGATTAGCGTAGACAGCAAAGGGATGCATTTAATCGTTCAGGTCGAGCAGTTGCCCAAGCTACAAGGCGATGAAGCCTTTCAGGTATGGCTGCTAAAAGAGGGCAAGCCGGTTAACGCAGGCACGTTCCTGCCAAATGAAGGCGTAGGAGCGCTGTATTTTACATTTAATCCGGATGACTACGATCAAATTGCCATTACGCAGGAGCCAGATGCTAATGGGGTAGAGCCAAGAGGCTCGATGGTGCTGGCGGGGGCATTAAGCCAAAGTGAGAAATCAAGTTCATAACCCTAGCTTACCTATAAGCGGGCTAAACAACCAAAATCCTATTAAAGATGCAAACACATTAAAGTGTATGCGTCTTTATTTTTTGCGTTTCAGTGTTAAAAAACGAGGAGGAAACAATAAAATGAGAAAATTAGGTTCTGGGATAGAAGAGCGTTTATTAATTATAAATGCTGATGATTTTGGAATTACAGGGGGAACCAATGCAGCTATCATTGATTTATTTGAGCAAAAGGCGATAACATCAGCATCTATAATGATGCCGTGCTCAGCTGCAAGGGAAGCGATCGAGAAAAGTAAGGAAGCAAATTTTAAACAAATAGGTATCCACCTTACCTTAAACAGCGATAAAAATAATGGCTTGCGTCCCGTATTTAAAGAAAGGGTATTAAGCAGTTTAGTTACTGAGCAGGGATATTTTTATAATGAAATATCACAAGTTGAGATAATGGCAAATCCTGAGGAAGTAAAGCTGGAATTTGATGCTCAAATTCAAAACGCCATATTATTAGGAATTGATCCTACTCATCTGGATAGTCATGGCGGGAGTATTATGGGGCTTCACACAGGACGTGACTTCTTGGATATAATTTTTGATTTATGTGAAAAATATTGTCTACCCTTTAATTTGCCTTTAAGAATATTAGAGCAGCCATTTTTCAATCACACACAGAAAGAAGGATTTAAAAGTAGAATAGATACCGCTAACAAACGTGGCATTATGTTGATTGATGATATGGTGTCTCTGCCATATTGTCAAAAAACCTCTGTAAAGTATGAGGAGCTGAAGCAGCAGTTTAAACAGATAATAAAAAATATCAGGCCGGGTATAACCCAGTTGACTGTACATCCCGCTCTAATAACTAATGAATTAAAGGCTTTAACTCATTGTTACAGTGAAAGAGAGTTAGAGTACTTTCTTTTGAAGGATGATGACATTTTACGATTTATTAAAAGGGAGGGCATTAGGCTCCTATCGTGGAAAGCCATTCGAGATTTGCAAAGAAACATGAATTGAAATTTAGGAGAGTAGCAGGTGGAAGGGGAAAAATAAAAAGCAGCGACGAAGCGCTGCTTAGTGTCAAACTACATTTTCATTACGCCGCCGCGGCTGGCGTTAGTAACGAGGTGGGAATAACGCGCAAGATAACCGCGTTTGATTTTTGGTTCGAAGCCCGGCCATGCGGCACGGCGTTTCTCGAACTCCTCATCGCTGATTAAAACGTTCATTCCACGGTTGTTCATATCCAGCTCAACGATGTCGCCGTCTTGTACGAAAGCAATTGGACCGCCTTCAGCCGCTTCTGGTGAAACGTGGCCGATACTGATTCCGCGGGAAGCGCCGGAGAAGCGTCCATCGGTTACGAGACCGACTTTAGCGCCTAGGCCCATACCAGCGATTTGCGAGGTAGGAGCTAGCATTTCCGGCATGCCTGGACCGCCTTTAGGTCCTTCATAACGAATGATAACAACATGTCCTTCTTTAACTTTGCCGTTAGCGATGCCAGCAAGAGCTTCATCCTGGGAATCAAAGCAAATAGCAGGACCTTTATGATAGCCGTTAACCGATTTGTCAATCGCGCCGACTTTAATAATTGCGCCGCCTGGAGCAAGGTTGCCGAACAATACAGCAAGTCCGCCACGCTCACTATGCGGATTGTCAATCGTCCGGATAACGTCGGTATTTTGAATTTCGCAGCCCTCTACGTTTTCGCGCAGCGTCTTGCCCGTAACAGTGATGCAATCGCCATGCAGCGTGCCTTCTTTTTTGAACATTTCGTTCAATACGGCGCTTACGCCGCCAGCCAGATGCACATCTTCGATGTGGTAGTCGGAAGCGGGAGCGATTTTAGCCAAATGCGGTACGCGCTCAGCAATTTCATTGATGCGCTCGATTGGGTAGTCAATACCTGCTTCATGTGCAAGTGCCAGCGTATGAAGAACGGTATTCGTGGAACCGCCCATTGCCATATCAAGGGCAAAGGCGTTATCAATCGTATCTTTCGTTACGATGTCGCGAGGCTTAATGCCAAGCTCAATCAGCTTCATTAGTTGGGTAGCCGATTGCTTAACGAATTCCTTACGCTCAGGTGCTACGGCAAGAATCGTGCCGTTGCCTGGAAGCGCGAGACCAAGGCCTTCAGCAAGACAGTTCATCGAGTTGGCAGTGAACATGCCTGAGCATGAGCCGCAAGTCGGACAGCCGAACTGTTCAAGCTCCAGCAGGCTCTTATCATCAATGATGCCGGCTTGGTAAGCGCCAACGCCTTCGAAAACGCTGGAGAGCGAGATCGAGCGGCCATCGGATGTTTTACCCGCCTTCATAGGTCCGCCGCTGACGAACATAGTTGGGATGTTGACGCGCAGTGCGCCCATCATCATGCCTGGTGTAATTTTGTCACAGTTCGGGATGCAAACCATACCGTCGAACCAATGCGCATTTACAACGGTTTCTACAGAATCGGCAATAATTTCGCGGCTTGCCAGCGAGTAGCGCATGCCGATATGTCCCATTGCGATTCCATCGTCAACGCCAATGGTGTTAAATTCGAAAGGAACACCGCCAGCATCGCGAATGGCTTGCTTAACAAGCTTGCCGAATTCCTGCAAATGAACGTGACCAGGTACAATATCAATATAGGAATTACAAACAGCAATGAAGGGCTTGTCGAAATCTTCCTCTGCTACTCCCGCTGCACGCAGCAAGCTGCGGTGTGGTGCGCGGTCAAATCCTTTTTTTATCATGTCGGAACGCATCTTCTTAGGTGCCATTAAATATCCCTCCAGTATGAAAAGTCGATACCTTTGAGTTTAACACAGAGGACAAGCATTGGCTAGTAATGTTGATGGACTTATGTGCTTAAAACGGCTTCTGGCTTGGCTATCAAGGAAAAACACGGTATAGTAGTAGGAAAAGTATAATGAACGTGCCGTGAAGAAAACCAGTATCGCGAGGGGTATAAATGAATCAGGAAAATACGGAGCAAAGAATAGAAAAAATGCGTGAGATGGACGAGGCCTTTCGCCAGCTCAGACGTTTAATCCATGCCGAATGGAATCGATTTAATGTGCAAGGGCTAGGCATGACGGATGCAAAGATGGTTTTGTTGCTGTCGGAGCATGGTCCACAGAAAGCGTCAGTTATGGCGGAGCTGCTGCAAATTACGAGTGGCGCGGTCACTGGCATCGCCGACCGATTAATTAATTTTGGCTATATTGACCGGGAACGAAGTGAAGAGGACCGTCGTATCGTGCTGCTCACGATTACGGACGAGGGGCGCAAATTGGTAGATGGCATTATGCGTGTTCGTGAAGATCTCATGCTCAGGCTTTATGAAGGATTTTCGCTGGAGGATATGGATGTTACGGTAAGCATGTTCACGCGAATGAGTGAAAATTTGGAACGCAAGCGCGAGGACAACAGCGAGGCTTAGCATTACATGCTTTGCTATACTGCAAAAAAAAAGGGGATTCGCTTCGTTTCACGAAGGAATCCCTTTTTTTGCAATCGTTGGATTGTTCTTCAGCTTATAGACCTTCGCCATTCAAGTAGTTATGGAATGGCTTGTCTACCCAGAACGTATAGGAATCAATGTTGACAGCCGGATCAAGCTTGCGGAAGCCCTCTACGATGTTTTTCGATTGATCGTTCAGCGAGAAGGACTGAGCATAAAAATAACCGCTGCCCGTAATTTTATTATTCGTAATGACCTCGTATTCATCGAGCTTAGTCGAGGAATAATAAAGCGGCTGGAACCATGAGCCATAGATCAGGCCAGGCTGATCGGCTTTATCTTTTTTCGCATATTGCAAAATAATAGGCTGGAAGCGGGCTTTATCCGCTGCATTGTTGAATTCAAAGGCGATGTCAAATTCCTTCGCATAGGTAATAAAGTTGCCATTCTCGATTTGGACAACTTTATAATTTTCAGTATCCTTTGTTGGCGGCTCGCCCCATTCCTTCATGAAGACGAAGGCGGATGTTTTAGGCTCTAGCTGAACCTTGGCGTCAATGCCTTCGCTGCGCAGCAGCCCGATAAGCTGGATAACATGCTTGAGGTCACTATGTCCATAAGTAAGGGATAGCGATGGAGTGAAGTTGGCGTCAAATCGCGCGTCCTTCAGGTTGTAACCCGTAACCAAGTTGTTTTTGAGCGCTGTATCGACAATCGTTTGCAGCTCAGGTGCTTGAATAATGTTGGATGTTTTGAACGCATCATTCAGTTCAGCATAAATCGTGCTGTCGCTGATGTTGCCGATGAAATGCTTATAATCTCCTTTAAAGGAAAGGATTTGTACGATCAGTGTTTCGGCAAGCTGCGGCGTCAGCCCTTTGCCTTTGATCGCAGGGTACTGGGAGGCTGGAAGTAATCCCGTATCAACGGCTGCTGCGAGCTCTTGCGCTGCTGCTGTTCCAAGAGAGGAGGCAGGAATATTCAGCTTCTTTAGTCCAGCTGTAATTTTCGCCTGCGGGTATGTATGAGCCAGCTCTTGCAGTCCAGCCGCTTTAACGGCGATATATAAAGCGGATGCTGCTGTCAGCTTTTGCTCGGCGTTTACGGTTGTTGATGTGAGAATTCCTTGTTTATGAAGGGCTGCTGCTGCGGTATAATAAGGACTAGCCTCCGTTAAATCAGTGAAGGCAGGAAGCTCTTCCGGCTGCTCCAGCTTAAGCGCATCGGCAATAGCTTGAATGAATTGCCCTTTTGTAATCGTGCTAGTAGTGAAGGAGATGCCAAATTTCTCTTTAAGGAACAGCTTAGCCTCGGATGAAGCGGCAGTCGTTGCTGCGCTTGTTGCTGTTGTAGTAGAAGCAGCTGCATAAGTAGGAACGGTGGCTGATAAGGCGATGGATAAGGCCAGAGATGCGGACAATAAGGATCTGGTTAGTGCAGGATATTTTGTGCTCATAAAGTTCCCTCCGGTATTGGATATTATTTTCCAAAACATATTAAATGACTCGGAATAGTATGATTATACTAGCATTGTTACAATTTTGTGTCAACATCGTATTTTTATAACTAAGATTCGTGAAAATAATGTAGAATAAACGAGAGTTTTGTCGAAAATTCGCTATTGACAAAATCCGATGAGCTTACTAGGATTAAGAGAAAAATACAAGCTATTTAAGGGAGAGAAACGTACACAGATGAAAAAGACACTGGCGTTAACAATTTCATTATTGATGGTTGTCGTTTTACTAGCAGCCTGCGGCTCGAACGCAACAAATAACAGCAGCACTGGCACGAATAGCGGCACAGCTACAAATGCTGGAACGGCAACAGCTTCTCCTGAAGCAGAAAAGCAAAAACGCGTTGCACTTGTGCTACCTGAGCAAATCGGCGTTAACCCGTTTTTCGCATCGATGGATGAAGGCTTCAAAAGAGCTGGTGAAGAATTTAATGTAGAAGTGAAAACGATTGAGTCGACAGACCCTGCTGCATTCGAGCAAAACCTGCGTGCAGCGGTAGCGGACAATTACGATCTGATCATTACAGCAACCTTCCAAGCGGAGGATGCCCTTAATAAAGTAGCTCCAGAAAATCCGGACAAGCCATTCGCGATTATTGATACAACCGTGGAGCAGCCTAACGTTCGCAGCGTCGTGTTCCGTGAACAGGAGGCAGCTTACCTGCTTGGCGCAGCCGCTGGACTTTCCACTAAAACAAATGTAGTTGGCGCAGTAGTAGCGATGGATACACCGCTGCTTAAGAAATACACCTACGGTTTCGAGCAAGGGCTTAAAAGCACAAACCCGGATGCCAAATTTTTGACTAACTATGTAGGCAATTTTAATGATTCGGCTAAAGGCAAGGAGCTTGCACTTCTGCAATACTCGCAAGGTGCAGATTTTGTAGCCGGCATGTCGGCAGTAGGCGATCTTGGCGTATTTGAAGCAGCGAAGGAAAAAGGCTTGTACGCTTCCGGTCAAGACATTGACCGTACAGTGCTTGATCCTGAGCATATCGTCCTTTCCCAGTTGAAAGGAACAGATACGGTAGCTTATGAAACCGTTAAAGCATTCGCAACTGGCCAATTCGACTTTACTGCAACGGACTACGGCTTGAAGGAAAACGGTGTAGGTCTTACATTCGTAACCCAAGACAGCAAATCACCGCTTAGCCCATTTGTTGGTGAAGACACGATTACGAAAGTGAAAGCTATTGCTCAAGATATTATTTCAGGGAAAGTCGTCGTAGAGCTTCCAGCGGCGAAATAAGAAGATGCACCGGCTGCCAGCGAGCAGCCGGTTTGCTTGTTTTTGAAATATAGGAAAGTATATGATCTCGCCATATTTTCTCTATATTTCTCGGTCTGAAATGCCGTGCGCCGTCAAAGGACGGCGCGCGGCCGTTTCACCTTAGTTTATTGTGAGAGGAGAGCTGCCTCATGCTGCTGCAAATGAATAAGATTACAAAATCCTACGGAGCGCTAAAGGCCAATAACGAAGTGGATTTTTCGCTGCGTAAAGGAGAAATTCATGCGCTGGTCGGAGAAAATGGTGCTGGAAAAACGACATTGATGCGCATTTTGTACGGCATGGAGACGCCGACTTCTGGCAGCATCGTTGTAAACGGGAAGCAGGAGGCGTTTCATAGCCCATCGGACGCCATCAACAGTAAAATCGGGATGGTGCATCAGCATTTTATGCTGTTCCCAACGTTCACTATTTCTGAAAACATCGTCATCGGCCGGGAGCCCGCCAAGGCAATAAGCTTTGATCGCAAGCAAGCGGCACTTATAACAGAGCAATTGGGTGCTTCATATGGCATGCCCGTTGATCCGTGGAAAAAGGTAGAGGATTGCTCGCTAGGCTTGCAGCAGCGCGTAGAAATATTGAAGGTGCTGCATCAGGGAGCAGAAATCATTATTTTGGATGAGCCGACTGCGGTATTGACACCTCTTGAGGTCAAGGAGCTGCTTATTGCTATCAAGCGGCTGGCCGCACAGGGCAAAAGCTTCATTCTAATTAGCCATAAGCTGCAGGAAATTATGGACGTAGCTGATCGAATCACGGTGCTGCGCGACGGTAAACTCAGCGGTACGGTACATGCGGCGGATACGAGTATTGAAGAGTTGTCGCGGATGATGGTTGGCCGCGAGCTGCTAGAATTGCAGAAAGAGGCTCCAGCCAGCGGCGAGAAGGTGCTCGAAGCGGTGCAGCTTACGATAAAAGGCGAGCATGGCAAGCCGAAGCTTGATCAAGTCAGCCTTGCCGTTCACGCTGGAGAAATTGTCGGCATCGCTGGTATTTCCGGCAATGGGCAATCGGAGCTGCTGCAGGCGATTTCGGGACTTGTCCCAGTTGATGCTGGAAAGATCGAGCTGCGAGGCAAAGAGGTTACTGGCGAGTCTGTGCGCAGCATTCGTGAGCAAGGGCTGGCCCATATACCTGAGGATCGCTATCAATGGGGGGTGGCCAAGGATGCTACGGTGCTGGAAAATGGTCTAATGGGCCATACCCGCCGCTACCAGCGTGGAGGCGTGCTGCGCGGAGCGGCTATCCGCCAGCTCGTAAGCGGCTGGGTTGAGCGTTTTGGCATTAAAACAGGCTCGATTCATACGAAGGCGCAATATTTATCGGGAGGCAATTTGCAGAAGCTGATTGTGGCGCGCGAGCTTGCTCAGGAAACACCGTTCCTCATTGCAGCTGAGCCCACCCGCGGCGTCGATATCGGCGCAATGGAAATCATTCATGGCGAGCTGCTGAAGCGGCGAGCTGAAGGCGGAGCGATTTTGCTCGTATCCTCGGAGCTGACGGAAATACTAAAGCTGTCCGACCGCGTGCTCGTTATGAATGAAGGCCGGATCGTTGGCGAGCTGCCAGGCTTAACGGCTACGGAAGAAGAAATTAGTCTGTTAATGGCGGGAGGATAAACGGGTGGACAAGCTTAAAGGAATACTGAAGGCGCTATTGCAGCCGCTTCTCGCCATCGTCGTCGGTCTCGGTGCGGGCGCTATCGCCATCGCGATTGTTGGCGGGTCTGTCACTGAAACCTATGCCGAGATGTGGAAGGGCGCCTTCGGCAGTTTTTATTTTTTCACAAATACATTAAGCCGCGCTACGCCCATTATGCTGATTGGGCTTGGAGTGGCGCTTGCCTTTCGGGCGGGCTTTTTCAATATGGGCTCCGAGGGACAAATGGTGCTTGGCGCGCTAAGCGCCGCAGTGACTGCGATTTATTTGCCTGGTCCTGCCTGGTTTAAGCTTGTTGCAGCGCTGCTTGCCAGCGTTATTGCTGGCGGATTATGGTCGGCTTTTGCAGGATGGCTGGATGCCCGGTTTCGCATGAACTTATTGATTACGACCTTATTGCTTAATTATATAGCCTCTTTATTCGCAGGTTATGTCGTATCCTATCCTTTGATGGACAGATCCGGCTCGGCCGCTATGGCGCAGACGGTCATGGTGGACAAAAGCGTGTGGCTGCCCAAGCTGTTTCAAGGGATGAGCCTGCATGCAGGGTTTCTGTTTGCACTGCTTGGGGCTATAGCGCTTGCCTGGTTTATGCGCTATATGGTTAAAGGCTATGAAATCCGCATGATGGGCGGCAATCCGCTTTTTGCGAGCTATGGCGGTGTGAATCGCGGCAGGCTGATGCTGTACAGCATGTTTGTCAGCGGCGGCTTTGCTGGTCTTGCCGGAGCTGGAGAGGTGCTTGGCACGCAATACCGCTATTTGGATGGCGCGCTTACCTCACCAGGCTACGCCTGGTCAGGCATTATGGCGACGCTGCTGGCCGGCTCGAATCCGCTCGGTACTGCGCTTGCTGCCATATTGCTTGCTGCACTGCAAACCGGAGGCATGGGTGTCGAGCGCAATACCGATGTCCCGCTGGAAGTATCGAGCATTATTCAGGCCGTACTTATTTTATTTATTTCCGCAAAGTTTACTTATTCGTTCTTTAAGAAAAAGAAGAAGGCGGGGGCTTAAGGTGGATCAGTTGTTTGATGTTTCCCTGTTTGCTTCGACACTCCGCATGATTACGCCGATTTTGCTTGCAGCGCTCGGCGGTGCATTATGCGCGCGGGTCGGCCTGTTTAACGTCGGCCTCGAAGGGCTCATACTCATTGGCGCCTTCTCGGCGATTGTCGGCAACCATTTGACGGGCAATGTATGGCTCGCTGTGCTGTTTGCTATCGTCTGCGTGCTCGTGTTCTCCTTATTGCTTGCTTATATGGCTATTCATTTGAAGGCAAATGTTATCGTCGTCGGAATTTCGCTCAACTTTCTTGCGCTTGGGCTGACGACGTTTTCCTTGCGGGCGATCTTTAATGTCAAAGGCGCTTATTACGATAAAAGCATGATAGGCCTGCCGAAATGGGATATTCCGCTGATTAAGGACATTCCTTGGGTCGGAGATGTCGTTTCCGGCCATTCGCCGCTCGTCTATTTATCTATCGTGCTCGTCGCTTGTTTGCAGTATTATTTATTTAAGACCGTTTCAGGCTTCCGCCTTCTGGCTGCTGGGCAAAATCCGATTGCCGCCAGAAGCCTCGGCATCAAGGTGACGCATATCCAGTATGGGGCCGTTCTGATGTGCGGCGTATTGTGCGGGCTGGCTGGAGCGCAGCTGTCGCTTGGCCAAGTAACGATGTTTACCGAGGGCATGACGGCAGGCCGCGGCTTTATCGCGCTGGTTGCGACGATGCTCGGACAGTCTAATCCGCTTGGCGTTGCCGGCGCGAGCCTGTTGTTTGGGTTTATGGATGCGCTCAGCACGAGGCTTCAGGGCTATGCGCTGCCCGTTCATTTTACAATGATGCTGCCTTATGTAGTGACGATTATTGCTATGTTTTTCTTCAAGGATAAAAGCTATTTGGCGGAAGCGCGCAAGGCGAACGAAAGCTCGCGTTAGGAGCGCTGCTGCAAGCCGCATATTTGAAGGAGGTTTAATGGATTATGCTTAGTAAGGCTGAACGTTTGAAAAAAGCGCCGGTTCGGCATATTGAGGTGGCTGCCGAAATCGCCCATCGGGTTCCGCCCGGACAAGCGCTGACGGACCGTTTTCCAATTTTGCATGAGAATGAAGTGCCCGAATATAATATGGCGGAATGGACGCTGACAATTAGTGGGGCTGTCGAGAAGGAAACGGTGTTTTCCTATGAGCAGCTCATGGCTATGCCGCAGACGACCCAGGTAAATGATATTCATTGCGTAACCCGCTGGTCGAAGCTGGATACGAAGTGGGAAGGCATCAAATTCAAGGATTTGCTGCCGCTGCTTGGCGTTAAGCCGGAAGCCAAATATGTGATGATTCATGCCGATCAGGATTATGAAACGAACCTGCCGCTTGAAGATTTATTGCGGGAGGATGTACTGCTTGCTCACAGCTATGATGGCGAGCAGCTGACGCCCAAGCATGGCTGGCCGCTACGCCTTCTAGTACCGCATTTGTATTTCTGGAAAAGCGCGAAATGGATTCGCGGCTTTGAATTTATGACGGAGGACCGTCCGGGCTTCTGGGAGCGCAATGGCTTCCACAATTATGCGGACCCGTTTGAGGAGCAGCGCTTCTCGGGAGAAGATTTGGGCCTGCCGGAAGATGAGTGGCATAAGAAGGAGTGGGATTAACTTGCTGTTGCCGATTTTACAAGTGAATACAGAGGATTTGCCCGCTATTGCTATCGTTTGCGGTGATCCGAAACGCGCCGAGACGATTGCAGGGCATTTGGAGGAAAAGCGCGAGCTGGCATTCAGCCGTGAATACCGCAGCTTTGTGGGAACCTATAAGGGAGTACGCCTAGCGGTAGTCAGTCATGGCGTAGGCTCGCCGGGTGCGGCCGTATGCTTTGAGGAACTGATCAAGGGCGGTGTTACGACGCTGATTCGCGTCGGGACGGCGGGCTCTTATTCGGCTGATTATCCAGCTGGCAGCCTCGTTGTCAGCACGGCTGCGGTTCGCGCAGACGGCTTGACGCGCCAGCTGGTGCCGGAAGGCTTTCCAGCGGTTGCCGATCATGAGGTAAGCAGTGCGCTGTATGCGGCGGCTTTGGCGGAGGGCGGCATTGTCAAGAAGGGCATCACCGTCACGCTCGATGCTTTCTTTACAGGCGTTGTGGATATTCCACATAAGCAGTACAAGCAGGCTGGCGCACTGGCGGTTGAGATGGAAATCGCTGCACTTTATATCATTGCAACGCTGCGCGGCGCACGCGCCGGAGCGATTTTAGCTTTGGACGGCTATGCAGATGCAGATTTGGCGCAAGAATATGATCCGCATACGAACGTTGTGGCAGAAGCGATTGAACGGGAAATTGCTGCTGCTTTGAACGCAGTCTTGAAGCTGGCAAGCGCATAACAGAAGAGTGCGTACTGCGGCAGCTGAATCTGCCAGTCCGTTCATAGGAGCTCATACGAAAGACCGCTTTCCCTTGTGAAGGGAAGAGCGGTCTTTTTTTCGCGCAATTGCAGATTAACGTCTTGCACCTGCTTGTGGCATTGGTTTGTAATCCGTAAGCGGCGCTAGCCATACCAGACCCGTTCCTCTGTATACGTTAACGAGACCTTCGCCCGAGGCAGCGGAGCCCAAAAGTGATTTTCCTGATTTTTCTACAGTGAAATCAAGGGAGCTCGACCACATCAAAGCAAAGTTGCCGTCTACCTTAAGCACATCATTTTGCAACTCAACGACAACCGCTTCTTCTGAAGGGATCGGCGCTTCTACAGCGAGCACGCCTTTTCCTCTAACGCTTAAATTAAACAGCCCTTCTCCGCCAAGCGCAGCTGAGGAGAGCGTCTTGCGTGCGCTTACGCTTAGTTCAAGTGTCGAATGGCAGGCTAAAAATAGACCGTCCTCGATGACGATATGATCGTTGTCCACGTCAATGAGCCACAAATAGCGATACGTCGGCTCCAGCATAATCGTGCCCGTCCCTTTGTATACCGGTTTGACGGCGGACGTGCCGGTTACTGCGCCAGCGACTAAATTTCGCATGAGTCCACCAACGCCTTTAATGCCTGAATTCATTTCTATATTTCCGATCATATACTGCATAGCACCTGCGCTCATCATAATTTCATTGTTATTGAGCTCAATCATCAGCTGTTTTTTGCGCATATTGCTTTGATTCATAAAATAGTTCGCTTGTGCTTCCAGCGCAGTCGTAGAGCTGAGATCCTCTTTATATTCCAAAATGCTGAATCCGCCCATTTGATCTTGAATGAAGACGTTTTTGTTTTCTTTTACATTATTTAATTTGAAAGCCATTGACGTATCTTCCTCCTGTTGCCCGCATTTTATTAGGTGGTGAAGGTGAAATATTTCCAGTCCCCCTTATATTCGACAAAAAGCCTCGTTTTCCTTGTAGCGGTACTTGTAGCCGTCCAATGTCTTCCCTTGTTCAGCGGCCTCCAGCTGTGCTATAGTACGAGAGGTGTGAAAATATAAAGTCTGGAGTGAACGCCGACCGCGGCGCATCACAACAGGAGAGGTTCGCGAACTCCCTCTATAAAAAACTAAGGAAAATGGAATGGCAGGACGAATTCCGTTTTTTAGAATATAAGAAGGTATACGTTTCACCTTTATACACTCTTATATTTCATCTTTGAAACGTCAGCTTTGTCACCAGAGGATGGCGACAGGCGTTTCACCTTGTTTTATGGGCAAAATGTTCGAAGGATCTCTCTGCATGCTCCGGCTGTAGCCGGCATTGAAGAGAGGAGAATGAAGGATGACAGCAACACAGAAAGTGCAGCAAAATCAAGCAGCAGCTGGCGAGCAGGCGGTGAAAAAAGCCGTCGTCGTATTTAGCGGAGGGCAGGACAGCACGACCTGTTTGTTTTGGGCGCTAAAGCGATATGACGTAGTGGAGGCTGTAACATTCAATTATGGACAGCGCCACAAGCTGGAGCTGGACTCCGCCGCACAAATTGCGCAGGAGCTTGGCGTCAAGCATCATGTGCTTGATATGTCACTGCTTAATCAGCTGGCGCCAAATGCGCTGACGAGGGACGATATTGCGATTGAGCAAACAGAAGGCGGCCTGCCGACGACATTCGTGGATGGCCGTAATTTGCTGTTTCTATCGTTCGCAGCGATACTTGCCAAGCAAATTGACGCGCATACGGTCGTGACCGGTGTATGCGAGACCGATTTCAGCGGCTATCCCGACTGCCGCGACATTTTTATTAAATCTACGAATGTGACGCTTAATCTCGCGATGGACTATCCATTCGTCATTGAGACCCCCCTCATGTGGCTGAATAAAGCCCAAACTTGGCAGCTTGCCGATGAGCTGGGCGCCTTCGAGTTCGTCAGAAGCAAGACGCTGACCTGCTACAATGGCATCCTTGCAGATGGCTGCGGCGATTGCCCGGCATGCAAGCTTAGATCGCAGGGCCTTGAGCAATATTTGTCTTTCCGTAAGGAGGATGAGGCCGAGTGATTCAGCAAATTTACCCTTCCGTAGTACATCCCTACAGCTACGAGCTAAATAAAGATATGCATTTTGCTGCTGCACATAGCATTCCGAGCGCCGATGCGGGCAAATGTGCCCAGATTCATGGGCATACGTATTTCGCTAATGTGACAATCGCTGGTGATGAGCTCGATGCATCCGGCTTTCTTGTTAACTTTGCACGCATTAAGCGGCTCATTCATGACCGCTTTGACCATACGTATTTAAATGATGATAACGAGCATTTCCATGCGCAAAGCGCAGAGTATTTTCCGACAACGGAAGTTGTGGCGCGTACAATTTATGAAATTACACAAGCTTATTTGGATCAGCTGGCGAACAAGCCGCGCTGTGTCCAAGTGTTTTTGCGTGAGACGCCAACGAGCTATGTCATTTACCGCCCCAAAAAGATGGCGCAGCAGCTAGCGGCTAAACAACTCCACGATGAGGCGGCTGCTCCCGATGCTTAAGCAGGCCGAAGCACGTATTCCGGTTATGGAAATTTTCGGGCCGACTGTGCAAGGGGAAGGGATGGTCATCGGGCAAAAAACGATGTTCGTCCGCACAGCAGGCTGCGATTACAGCTGTGCTTGGTGCGATTCTGCCTTTACGTGGGATGGAACAGCCAAGGATGAAATCCGCATGCTCACTGCTGCGGAAGTCATGTCGGAGCTGCACGCCGTCGGCGGAGCAGCGTTCTCGCATGTGACGCTATCTGGCGGCAATCCGGCACTGCTTCGCCATGCGGGTGAGCTGGTGCAGGGGCTGCATGCCGCAGGCATCCAGGTCGCGCTGGAAACGCAGGGCAGCAAGTGGCAGGACTGGCTGCTAGACATTGATGAGCTGACCTTATCACCCAAGCCGCCGAGTTCCGGAATGGCGACTAACTGGGACATGCTGGATCAGATTGTTAGGCAGCTGTCAGCAGCGGAGCGCAGCTTTAGCCTGAAGGTCGTCGTATTTGACGACGCTGACCTGGCGTATGCCGCAACTGTACACGCGCGGTATCCGGGAGTGCTTTTTTTCGTCCAAGCCGGCAATGATGACCTTGTTGAAGGCGACAATGGCAAGCTGCGCGACAAGCTTGTGGATCGGTATGAATGGCTAATTGAACGCGTAATGGTACGCAGCGATATGAATCAGGTAAGGGTGCTGCCGCAGCTGCACGCTTGGGTATGGGGGAACAAACGGGGCGTTTAGCATAGAAGGTTTGCGATGAGTGATAAGAGAAGGAGCGAGCAACGATGAGTGGAAGAAACGAAGAAGAGCTGAAGGGGATCAGTTTGCTTGGCAATCAGGGAACAGCGTATACGTTTGAATATGCACCGGAAATTTTGGAATCCTTTGAAAACAAGCATCCATACCGGGATTATTTTGTGAAGTTTAACTGTCCGGAGTTTACGAGTCTTTGCCCAATGACGGGTCAGCCGGATTTTGCTACTATTTACATTTCTTATGTTCCCGATGTGTTAATGGTAGAGAGCAAGTCGCTTAAGCTGTACTTATTCAGCTTCCGTAATCACGGAGATTTCCATGAGGACTGTGTAAACATTATTATGAACGATTTAATCAAGCTTATGGACCCGCGCTACATTGAGGTATGGGGCAAGTTCACGCCGCGCGGCGGCATCTCTATCGACCCTTATTGCAATTATGGGAAGCCGGGCACAAAATACGAGCAGATGGCGGAAAACCGCCTGATGAACCATGATTTATACCCGGAAAAAATAGATAACCGCTAGTAGGGATAGCTGTCTCGCAAGGCTTTAACACAAGCAAAGCATGACCCATTCTCGTATATTATAATAGACCATGAGAAAAGGAGATGCCTTGTATGTCTTGCGATTCGTTTTGTCCAACTGTCCGGGTATTTGATCCGCCTGTAACGGTGGTAAATGATGTCTTTCATCCGCAGATCGTTGAGGTTGTGCATCAAATCAACGTCGTTAATCGTCATCATTGCGTGCCTTGTGAGAAGCACCTGTATGAATACAATTATTCCGACGTAGATGCGAGCAAAGATTCCTGCCACAAAAGCCGCCGCAGCCGTGGAAGCCGTGGCAACAGCTACATTTCGAAAGCGAAAACTGCTAAGAAAAGCGTGAAGAAAGCAAAGAGCTAGCATAGCGCTCGAACGGGGCTTGCGATTGTAATTAGCTAGATCTCAATGGAGTAATAACGTTAAAAAACCGAAATTCCTCATTTAAGACGGGATTTCGGTTTTTTTGCATACAGGGAATTCTACATTTTTTGCAGCGGATCTCTTATAAAATAATCTGGAGGATGGCCTAAGAAAGTTGGGCTTGATATACGCCACCTACACGCGTCGAATTAGGAGGAATATGATGCTGCAACTCAGGAGTTACAAAATCATTTTTAGAAAGGAGCTAGTACTTGCATTCGTATTTACGTTCACGCTTTCTCTGTTTTTTGCAAACCTACACGCAGAGGGGGCTGAATCTCAGCCACTTACGGCACCTAAGCAAATTAAGCTGCCGATGAGCTTTGAACAAATGGATTTTAGCAAATTAAAGACTAGCTCTCAGCAGGTTGAGCCGATTTCAGATCTGACACTTGATATTTATGCGATTTCGCCTGATTGGGATAATTACGCAGACTTTACGAATATTGATGTTAATCTCAACAAGCATTTCCCGTATTTCTCCCTTGATGTTTACGAAATCGAAGGCAATACGCTAACCTACAAAGGAAGATTGTTCAAGGAAACTGCAAATATGGGGCCGGGTTATTATGGCTATGCATTTTGGATGGGGACCGTGATGCTTAATTCGGAGTACATTCAATTAGAAGAAGGTCATTATGCCATCATTCCCAGAGTGGGCTTGGGAGAAGAGGATCTGCTATTGGATAAACTTATTGATGTCATTATTGATTTGACACCGCCTGTTTCTGAGTTAAGTGAGCCGTCCGTAACGGCAGTGGATGATGTAGGAACGATACACGGGCGTGTCATCAGCGATCTAATGATCGACGCATTAGGCGATTATTCAGGCATTACAGTGTCGGTTAGCCCTAGTCATTCTTCAAGCCTATATTATTATGGAACCTTTGCTGAAAATGGTGAATTTAGCGTTAAAGTGCCGCTTAAATATGGGCTTAACCGGTTTTATGTAACCGTTCACGATGCTGCGTTTAATGGCAGACAGCCAATTTATACGGTCGATTACGTACGTGAAAAAGAACCTACGGAGCCTGCAATTGCAGCGGTTGCTTCTAAAATCGAAGTAGAAATCGGTGAGACTTTCGATATCGCTATTAATTTTTCACGAGTCAAGGATTTGTATGCCGCACAGTTCAGTCTGACTTATGACAGCGCATTAATTAAGGGCTCGACTGGG